>NZ_LT965928.1:2311519-2611519 GCF_900239935.1 Pseudoalteromonas carrageenovora IAM 12662 | reverse complement strand
AAAGAATTTTAAGTAACCCTTTAAGTATCACAGAGCTCGGAAAAGCAACTTTTTCAGGATACAGAGCAGCAAGCGTTTTAGGCGTTACTTCAGCAAATATAAGTACAACTAAGGTTAATACACCGGTTGCAATAGCAATACCTAAGTCGCCATAAAGACGAATACCTATAATGGTCGCAACTTGGGCCGCAGCTATATTTACTAGATTATTACCAATTAAAATTAGGCCTATGAGTCTATCTGGACGGCTAAGAAGTTTACTGACTCGTTTCGCTGCACGGTGGTCCTCTTTTGCAAGGTGGCGCAAGCGTATACGATTGATTGACATAATCCCGGTTTCTGAACCAGAAAAATAAGCAGAAAAAAGTACCAATAATCCTAAAATGATAAACAGGGTACTTGTCGATATGTCGTCCAACGATGGATCCTTTTTTTATAAATCAATGCGTATTAAGCTAGAGTGAGCAAGCAGAGTCAAGTTAAAACTTATTTAGTATCACTTCTTGTATGAAACGGCTGCCAAAATAAGCAAGTGTGAGGACAAATGCAGCGACCATGATCGTAACAACCACTGGTTTACCACGCCAGCCTTTTTTCATGTGGCCAACTGCTACAACAGCAAAAATAGCCCATGCAACTAACGATAAAATTGTTTTATGAATAAACTCTTTAGCAAACATGCCATCAAGAAATACAAACCCTGATAGTAATGCAAATGTAAGCAAGATAGTGCCTAAATTAAGAAGTTGATAAAGCTGGCGCTCTACAACCATTAAAGGCGGAAGGTGGCTGTGTACAATCGCTAAATCTTTACGTTTAAGACGTTTATCAATAAAGTAAAATTGTACGCCATATAAAGTAGCAATAATTAAAATACAGTAAGCGAGTAACGATAATGAAATATGTGTCACTAAACCAATTTCAATATTAATACTTTGCAGCATAATATGATGCGGAATAAACAAGCTGGCAATCGTTAAGAGTGCACCAAAGCCATAAACAACCGGTAGTAACAACGTAGCTGGGAACTTTAACGACACTGCGGTTACCGAAACAACAATCACCCAGCACGTTAATAAAGCAACATTAACAATACTTAAATCTTGCCCATCGGATCTAAACACAGAGTTAACCAACAGCAGCATATGCGCCACGATAGCTACGGTACTTAAAATCACCGTTACTTTTTGGCTAGGGCCTTGTTGATGAAACAGGCGTGATAGCACGTGAGACGTTGCTAACACATAAAATAAACTGGCAATAATAGTTAAACTAATAATCAGCATTGTGCTTGGGCCACTTAATTTGAGACAAAATAATTCTTGTTGTTATATGGGCATTGTATTTTATAGCAAAGCAAATGCATAGACCTTAAAAAAAGAAACTCAACAAGCTGCACTTGAACACTATATTGTAAGGCGCCATATACGGTATACTACTTTTAATTGAAATTTAATAAGTCAGTCCTTGTTAATTGAAAACTCAAATTAACAGTGTATTTAAAGGATTGATATAAACGTCTTATCGGAACCGTTACATGTTTGAGAACCTCCAAGAACGATTAGGTAAAACCTTAAAAAATATCAGTGGCCGCGGCCGTCTGACTGAAGACAACATTAAAGACACACTTCGCGAAGTGCGTATGGCATTTTTAGAAGCCGATGTGGCACTGCCAGTTGTTCGCGAGTTTGTAAAACAAGTTAAAGAACGCGCAGTGGGCGTTGAGGTAACTAAAAGCCTAAGCCCTGGTCAAGTATTTATAAAAATAGTGCGTGAAGAGCTAGAAAAAGCAATGGGTGAGGCTAACGAAGAGCTAAGCCTAAATGCACAACCGCCAGCAGTCGTCATGATGGCCGGCTTACAAGGTGCGGGTAAAACCACCAGTGTAGCTAAACTTGCTAAATTTTTGAAAGAGAGAAAAAAGAAATCAGTACTAGTAGTAAGTGCCGATGTTTACCGCCCAGCGGCAATTAAACAGCTAGAAACACTTGCAACCGAGGTCGATGTAGATTTTTTCCCAAGTGACATCTCTCAAAAGCCAGTTGATATTGCAACCGCTGCAATTTCACATGCTAAAAAGAAATTTATTGATGTGGTGCTAGTTGATACCGCAGGCCGCTTGCATGTTGATAGCGATATGATGGATGAAATTAAAGACCTTCATAAAGCAATTAACCCGATTGAAACCTTATTTGTAGTTGATGCAATGACAGGTCAAGATGCGGCAAATACAGCAAAAGCCTTTGATGAAGCCTTACCACTTACCGGTGTGATTTTAACAAAAACCGATGGTGATGCTCGAGGTGGTGCAGCCTTATCTATTCGTCACATTACAGGCAAACCTATTAAGTTTATGGGTGTAGGTGAGCGCACTGACGCACTTGAGCCTTTTCATCCGGATCGTATCGCGTCACGTATTTTAGGAATGGGTGACGTACTTTCATTGATCGAAGAAGTCGAGATGAAAGTGGATAAAGAGCAAGCTGCTAAGGTTGCTGAAAAAGTATTTAAAGGAGCTGGCTTTACCCTTGATGATTTTGCTGATCAACTTAAGCAAATGAAAAACATGGGCGGTATGATGTCGATGCTTGATAAATTACCAGGTATGGCTAACTTACCAGATGCTGTTAAGGGCCAAATGGGTGATAAGACATTTGTTCAAATGGAAGCTATTATCAGCTCTATGACTAAACAAGAGCGTGCTCGCCCTGAAATTATTAAAGGCTCACGTAAAAAACGTATTGCAGCTGGCTCTGGTACTCAAGTGCAAGAGATTAATAAGTTGCTAAAACAATTTACGCAGATGCAAAAAATGATGAAAAAAATGAAAGGCAAAGGCGGCATGCAAAAAATGATGCGCGGTATGAAAGGCATGTTACCACCTGGAATGATGGGTGGCGGTGGCCCTAAATTTTAATCTTGCGACTTAAACAGTGCTATATAATGTATAACAAAGGGGCTATATAGCCCTTTTTTGTTGAATAAATTATGCGCACAACAGGGCGTTCTCTTTGATTTCCTCCTCAGATCACGGTTTAACCTACTAATCTGCCATTTTGCATCACTTCTTACTTGCATTGTTGCTAAAAACTCGTACAATTCCCCAGCTCCCCATACTGGGGAGTAAATCTTATTAATGAAAACAGTCAATCTATTTAGAGGACGGTATGGTAACTATTCGTTTGCAACGTGGTGGCGCTAAAAAACGCCCTTTCTATCAAATTGTGGTTGCGGATAGCCGTTTCTCGCGTGACGGTCGCTTCATCGAGAAAGTAGGCTTTTTTAACCCTATTGCTTCAGGTCAAGAAGAAAAAATTCGTTTAGATTTACCACGTGTTGATCACTGGGTAGGTCAGGGCGCATCTCTTTCAGATCGCGTAGCTAAGTTAGTAAAAGACGCTCGTAAAGCGGCTTAATAGGCGTAAGTGTAACCATGAGTCAAGAGAACACCTCATCAATAATTGTCGTAGGAAAGCTCGGTGCCCCATATGGTATAAAGGGCTGGCTTAAGGTACATTCATTTACTGATGATCCCCAAGGGATCTTCGATTTCAGCCCGTGGTTGATAGGGCAGCAAGGTAAATGGCAGACCTTAGAAGTGGTCGACTGGCGTCGCCACAACAAAGGCTTTATCGCCAAGTTTGCGCAAATTAATGATCGTGACGAAGCAATGGCTTATACCCATGCAGAAATTTCGATGGATTCAGCGCAATTACCAGAACTCCCGCAAGGTGAGTTTTATTGGCGAGATCTCATTGGCATGTCGGTTGTAACTGATAAAGGTTATAGCTTAGGCACTGTTGATGACCTGATGGAGACAGGATCAAATGACGTACTGGTTGTTAAAGCAAACAGTAAAGACGCATTTGGTCAGGCAGAGCGTTTAATTCCTTTTTTAACTGATTCAGTTATCAAAGAAGTTAAGCATGATGCAAGAGAAATTACCGTAGACTGGGATCCTGGGTTTTAATGACTCAAACTAGTTCATTGTGGGTAGGGGTGATAAGCCTTTTCCCTGACATGTTTGATGCTATTACACACCAAGGTGTAACTGGTCGCGCAGTAAAAAATGGTTTAATTGATTTTAACTGCTTTAATCCACGAGACTACGCTTTAGATAAGCATAGAACCGTAGATGACCGTCCTTACGGGGGCGGGCCGGGTATGTTAATGATGGTTGAGCCATTAAAAAAAGCGATTACCGAAGCCAAACAGGCAGCTGGTGATGGCGCTAAAGTAATTTATATGTCCCCGCAAGGGCGCAAATTAGATCAGCAAGGGGCGAGCGAACTCGCAAACTCTAAAAAACTGATTTTAATTGCCGGTCGCTATGAAGGTATAGACGAGAGAATAATAGAATCGTACGTTGACGAAGAATGGTCAATTGGTGATTTTATTTTGAGTGGTGGTGAGCTACCAGCCATGACATTAATTGACGCAGTAGCGCGATTAGTGCCTGGTGTATTAGGTCACAACCAATCAGCAGAGCAAGATTCATTTTCGGATGGCTTGCTAGATTGTCCTCACTATACACGGCCAGAAACATTGGACGACAAACAGGTGCCTGCTGTATTACTCAGCGGAAACCACCAAGAGATAGCAAAATGGCGGCTTAAGCAGTCATTAGGTAGAACTTGGTTACGACGTCCTGACTTGTTGCATAACCTAGCTCTGACTGAGGAGCAAGCGGTATTACTCGCACAATTTCAGCAAGAGTACCAAAAAGCTTGTGGCTAGAAGACAGTTACACCTAGGAAAGTGAGAAACATAATGGCAAAAGTAAACCAAAATATTATTAAAGCGCTTGAAAATGAGCAGCTTAAAACAGACGTACCTACATTCGGCCCTGGTGATACAGTGGTTGTACAGGTAAAAGTAAAAGAAGGTGCTAAAGAGCGTCTACAGGCCTTTGAAGGTGTTGTAATCGCTAAGCGTAACCGTGGTCTTCACTCAGCATTCACAGTTCGTAAAATTTCGAGCGGTGAAGGTGTTGAGCGTGTATTCCAAACGCACAGCCCTCTTATTGATAGCGTAACAGTTAAGCGTCGCGGTGCAGTTCGTCGTGCTAAGCTTTACTATCTACGTGAGCGTTCTGGTAAATCTGCACGTATTAGAGAAAAACTTAACTAATACGCGCTGTTTATCAACGCAAAAAAACGGGTTGCATCCTTCGGGTTGCAGCCCGTTTTGGTTTCTGGAATAATTTTCACCGCTCACCGCTCACCGCTCACCGCTCACCGCTCACCGCTCACCGCTCACCGCTCACCGCTCACCGCTCACCGCTCACCGCTCACCGCTCACCGCTCACCGCTCACCGCTCACCGCTCACCGCTCACCGTTATTGGCTCCCAGCCGCAGTAAAATTTTAGTATTAGCCTTTTCTCAGTTAAGCGATCCTGTTAGTATTTATCGTATTGATTAGTTTACTTTTTTGTAAATTTAAATTTACGATATTGGCTTTAAGGTGAAATGAACGTGGCAGACATTAGCGATTTAGCACAGTTAAGAGATGGTATAGACGAGTGCGACGCACAGCTGGTTGCTTTACTAGCTAAACGTAACAGCATTACGCAAAAAATTGGCGAAGTAAAACAGCAAACAGGTGCGCCCTTACATGCCCCTGAACGCGAAGCCGCACTGCTAGCAGCAAGACGACAAGAAGCTATCAAGCAAAATGTAAGCCCTGATCTCGTTGAAGATATACTAAGACGTATGATGCGCGAGGCTTATCAAAATCAGCAAGCAAAACTTGCTTGTGCTGCGCCACAGCTTTCACCTATTGTTATTGTAGGTGGCCAAGGCGCAATGGGGCAGTTATTTGCGCAGCAGTTTATTCGCTCTGGCTACGACGTTAAAATCTTAGATAAAGATCAGCAAGACGAGGCGCAAAGTATTTTAAAAGGTGCCAAACTCGTAATGGTGAGCGTGCCTATTAATGCACTAGATTCCGTAGTCGCTAAATTGCCTAAACTTGATGATGACTGCTTGCTTGTAGATATAACGTCGGTGAAGCAATCACCTATTAAAGCATTAAAAGCGGCGCATAGTGGGCCGGTAGTTGGTTTACACCCAATGTTTGGACCTGATATTTCTCACTGGGTTAAACAAACCGTTGTTGTATGTGAGGGGCGGGATCATTTAGCTGCTCAAGGGTTATTACAACAACTACAAGTATGGGGATGCCAGCTGGTTGAACTTGATGCTAAAAAGCACGATGAAGCAATGCAAATTATTCAAGTTATGCGTCATTTAACAACATTTGTCTATGGGCAGTTTTTGGCTAAGCAAAGCCATACACTCGAAGAGCTACGTAGTTGTTCATCGCCTATATACCAATTGGAGCTGATGATGGTGGGCCGCTTGTTTGCGCAATCACCGGAGCTTTACTCAGATATTATGTTAGCGCAATTTGATGACGTAGAAAGCTTATTAGCACAGTATCAAGATACTTTCGCTGAAACGCTTGAAAAGTTAAAGGCGGGCGATAAAACTTCGCTTATAGATGCATTTGCTGATGCAAAATCTTATTTTTCAGATTCTACGGCACATTTTTTAACGCAAAGCCGAAGCTTATTAAATAAAGCGAATGACGCTAAAGTACTCGACTAACCTTTATAATTTAATTGTATGAACTAAAAAAGGGCCAGTTCAGGCCCTTTTTTAGTTATAAAGCGAGGGGTTAAGTGTTAACACTAACTGCTTGTAATGTCTCGCTCTGATAGCAGCCTAAAACACGTACATACTGTGTGTATTCTTTAAGTTCTTCTAGCGCTTCTTTTACTTGGCTATCAGCTAAGTTTGCTTCTAAATCAACATAAAACACTTCTTCCCACGGATTGCCTGGAGTAGGACGCGATTCAAGTTTTACTAAGTTAATTTGATGCTGTTTAAAAACCATTAAAGCATCAGCAAGTGAACCTGCTTGTTGCTTAGTTGACATTATTAAGCTTGTTTTAGTTGGGATCTGGTTAGACACTTGCAAAGGTTTGCGCGCAACAACAATAAAGCGGCTGTGGTTTTCGCTTTGGTTGGCAAGATTTGACTTAATTACCTCAAGGCCAACGTTTTTACCAGCTTGTGCTGAGCCAATGGCTGCACTATTTGGTGTATTTAACGCCGATTGTAGTGCGCTTGATGTTGAGTCACATGTTTCATGTTGTAAATCACCTAAGCCTTGCAAAAAGCGACTGCACTGAGCAAACGGTTGAGGATGAGCAAATATTTTTGTTAATTGGCCTAATTCCGTCTCAGGATTGGCAAGTAAGCAGTGCTCTACACTGTGAGTCACTTCACCGACGATAGACACTTGGGCATGTTGTAGCAAGTCAAATACTTCATTAATACTACCAGAGCTTGTATTTTCAATTGGCAGTAAACCAAAGTCGGCTTGACCGTTCTCTACTTTACCGGTGATTTCATCAAACGAAGTACAGCCAATTTCAATTAGTTTTCCTGGGCGGCGACTAAAGTACTTATGACAAGCAAGCTGGCTGTATGAGCCTTGGCCACCAAGATAAGTAACACGATGAGTTTCGCTAAGTGCATCTGGGTTT
The DNA here is from genome assembly GCF_900239935.1 of Pseudoalteromonas carrageenovora IAM 12662. Classification (NCBI taxonomy): domain Bacteria; kingdom Pseudomonadati; phylum Pseudomonadota; class Gammaproteobacteria; order Alteromonadales; family Pseudoalteromonadaceae; genus Pseudoalteromonas; species Pseudoalteromonas carrageenovora. Next base: position 2,603,966 of record NZ_LT965928.1, on the reverse strand, counting down.
AAATTTTTTTGTAGCATTGCTTGCTGATGTAATACTGAGTCTTCCAAAATGGTCTGAAAAACATTGTTTACGTAATAAGCATCTAAACCAAGTGACTTACCATAACCAATTAGCTTCTCTAATAGGGCGAGCTCGCGGGCTTCATCGCGTATAGGCTTATTGTTAGCAATTTTGTATTCGACTACGCCATGGCTAATGCGGCGACGTTTTGCTAATAACACAAGTAAGTCAGAGTCTATTTCATTAATGTCGTGTCTGAGTGTGTTTAACACATCGTTTGTCATTTTGGTTTCCTCATTCCAAAAATACGCTGTTATTTAACAGCAAAAACAAAAAAGCCTCCCAGTTGGGAGGCTTTACTATTCGATTGATTTTATCTCACAAACAGGGAAGCCTCTTCTATATAAAGAAGCTAAAAAAAGAAAAAAAAGCGCGAGAGATAAATATGTTCATGTAGGTAATGTATGGAGAGTTGCCAGTAATGTCAATAAAGATACGCCTCTAAATCGCATCAGAGTGTATTTTATTTACTCAAAATTGGTTTTTATCAAAAGTTCACAAATAATTTATAAATATGAATGTGGATCTGGTATATTTCGTTAACTGGTTCAAATAATAACAATTATTAATAATTAAGGTTGACCCGTGGTTTACAGACGCCCGCCATCGCGTTTTGGATTAAATTCTTTAAGTGTAAAACTGTCTCTGCTTATATCGGCTATTTGTTTAATAGCAGGAGTATGTGCGGCTGCCTTAATGCTTAAGTCAGAAGAAAAACAGCTTGTTTTTGAAGAACATGAAGTTTTAAAAAGCTCAACAGACTTATTGGTTAAGCAGTTTAACGAACGCATTCAAACAAAATTAAACATTGCCCAACAAGCTAATAATGTAGTGACTGAACAGCTTTTTCAGGAAAACTCATCTGTTAACTTAAAAAATAAATCGCAACTACAATTTAATAGTGATGGTACGATCAGAAGTGCTTCAGCTGATGGTCTGTCTGCTGCATTTTTACCTCAGCAAAATTACTCGCCTTTTTATAAACGCCTGTTTAATGACTCAGAGACGCTTTGGCGTATTATTTCTCCAACGCTTGTACATGACTTTTTCAACTTTTACCTTATAACAAATGATGACTTTATTCGTGTATCTCCGCCTAATTGGGCACTCAATGCACCTGCTGATTTTAGTGTTACAAATGGCTCTACTTATAAATATATTAAAAGTAAATTAGGTACTGAGCGAAGCCCTGCTTGGTCAAAAGTATACTACGACAAGGTATGGCATAAATGGGTAATAAGCTTGTTAGTGCCTGTTTATGTAGACAACGAATTTTTAGGCGTCACTGGTAGTGATATTGCTTTAAATAAATTAATTTCTTTTTTACCGGTAGGCGATAAAGAAAAGCACTTGCTTGTATTTAATAGCAAAGGACAGTTACTAGCGCACCCTAACTTAAACCCTGCGTTATTAGCAGATTACGCTGGTGAAAACAAAGGACTAAGCACTAATGAGTTGGTAAACCCAGAGCTACAATCGATTATTGATGATGTAATAAGAGTTAAATTACCCGAATACGCCAACTCGTTTAAAAAGAATGATGAAGCTCACATTATTAATATTAGAAAAATTGATGATTTAGATTGGTATATCGGCGTGTATAAAAAGCGCTCTTCAACGCTCTCTGCGTTGCAAGATTTAAAGCTCAAATTTTTTGGTTTATTTATCCTTTATGCTGTTCTAGTGGCGCTGCTATTACATCAAGCGTTATATCAGTTAGTTTTACGCAGAATTCATACGCTTGTACATGCAGTAACAGGATTTGGTAAAGGTCAGCTATTAACTGAGTTCCCGCCAGAAAATAAAGACGAAATTGGTACACTTAATGGCTCATTTAGAGACATGACAGTTGAAATTCGTAAACTTATTGATGGCTTGAATCAGCGAATTACAGAGAAAGAAATAGCAGAAAAAGCGGCAAACCGCCTATCTAAAGCTGTGGCGTTCTCTGGTACTGGTGTGGTTATAACCGATGCAAATTTTGTTATTGAGTATGTAAACCCTAAAATGCTTGAAATGACCGGCTACCCAGAGAGCCACTTCAATCGAGCGCCTTTACTGAGTATTATTGCCTCTGAAATGGCTATTTTAGTTGATGATATAAACATTGATTTACGCAGTCGCAATTACTGGCGCGGAGATACCCTAATTCAGGGCTTAAACAAAGAACCTATTTGGGTATCTTTGAGTGTATCGCCAATTCGTGAAGACGGCGGAGAAATAACAAGCTATGTAGCATCAGCACAAGATATTTCGTTTGTTAAAGAAAGCCAACGAAAAATGGAGCAGCTTGCTTATTTTGATACTTTAACGGGCCTTGCAAACAGAACCTTTTTTAGAATGCAATTACGTAAATCAATGGCGCTCGCTGAGCGCGGACACTATGCATTTGCACTATTTTACTTTGATTTAGATGAATTTAAACGAATTAACGATACGCTTGGTCATGATGCTGGTGATCAGCTTTTAATTGAAGTTGCAAATAGGCTTAAAAAACGCTTAAGGGCAGAAGACACTATTGCCCGTTTAGGCGGTGATGAGTTTGCTGTATTACTCAGTGGCATTGAAAGCCAAGAGCATGCAAGTGACGTAGCAAATACGATTCAAAAAACACTTAATATACCTATTAAGCTTGGTAACAACGAAGTAATAGTTAGCGCTAGTATTGGTATTACTATGGCTCCGTACGATAGTTTAGAGGAAGACCAGTTATTAAAACACGCTGACTTAGCTATGTACGAGGCTAAAGCAAAGGGTCGTAATACATACCACTTTTATAGCCAAGAGTTAAACGCTGCGGCTAATGAGCGCTTATTCATAGAAAACGAATTACGTATAGCGTTAAAAGAAAAGCAATTTGTAGTTCACTACCAGCCACAGGTAGACAGCAGGAATCAAAAAGTTATTGGCTATGAAGCATTATTAAGATGGTTCCACCCAACTGAGGGATTAATTCCGCCAGATAAATTCATTCCAATCGCAGAGGCTACAGGTTTAATCGTTGAGTTAGGCGAGTGGGTGCTACAGGAGTCTTGTGACTTTGCTGTTAGGCTAAGTGAGCAGGGACTTGAAAATAATATTTCAATTAACTTATCTGCTCGTCAGTTTAAAGATTCAAACTTGGTTCCTACATTGAGCAAAATGATAATTCGCTCAGGCGTATCTGCAAAACGCCTGCATTTAGAACTGACCGAAAGTATGCTTATGGGCAATGTTGAAGCGGCTATTACGCAATTGCACGAGCTTAAAGCATTAGGTATTTCTATTTCTATTGATGACTTTGGTACTGGTTATTCATCACTTAGTTATTTAAAACGTTTCCCTGTAGATATACTCAAAATTGACCGTTCATTTGTAAAAGACATCCCAGATGACACAAATGATATGGAAATCACTGCGGCTATTATTGCTATGGCGCAAAAGTTAAAACTAGATGTTGTTGCTGAAGGTGTTGAGACGATAGAGCAAATGCAGTTTTTACAAAATAACAACTGCTTTATTGTGCAAGGGTATTATTATAGCCCGCCAATACCTGAGTACGACTTACCTAACTTATATGAAAAATTAAATGAGCTTTCAATAAGTGAAGTAACTAACTAGCCTTTAGATGGTAAATCTATTTCAGCTGCTATTTTCAGTGCTAACTGCACTGAATTTACTAAAGTTTGTAGCTATAAAAGTAATAAGGTTAAATAGTTAAACTTGGGCTTGGCTAACTAATAAATTGCGGGTTAACCACCCGCAATTTTAACTTTAAACTTTAACCCTTCTAAAATAGCTTTTAGTTTATCTCGGTCATCGCCTTGTACTTCAATAATGCCTTCTTTAACTGCGCCGCCTTGGCCCATTTTGCTTTTAATGGTTTTAGCTAACTTTTTTAAATCGTGTTCTTTTGGGTCAATACCTACCACTAACATGACACCTTTGCCTTTACGCCCTTTTGTTTGACGTTCTATACGTACAGAGCCATCTTTAAAAAGTTTAGTATCTAGCTCTTTTTCAGGTTTTGGTTGGTCAATTCGACCTGTACTTGTTGAATATACTAAGTGACTATCACTCATAACTTACCTTTAATAGATAAAATGAAATAAATATTGGCATAAATGATAGCAAATTTGCTGTTGTGTGTTTTTCTTTTTGCTAAATACTTTTAACAGGTTATATTTAGTTCAAAGGAAATATTATTGGAGTTTATTATGAGTTTAACAAAGAACGAATCGGTCGATGGCACTACTTTAACAATACAAATTAAGGGCAAGTTTGATTTTAATTTAGTGCAATCTTTTCGCCAAGCCTATGCACAAATGAGCGATAAAACGGTTAAAGTTATTATCGATTTACGAGAAACCGACTATATGGACAGCTCTGCACTTGGAATGTTGCTCAATATGAAAAAAACCATTGAGGGACAAGTAAAAACAATCGAAATTAGCAACTGCCAACCACAACTAAGAAAAATACTACAAATCTCTCGTTTTGATAAAAAGTTTGATATTAGCTAATGATGCATGTGCTGATTGTAGATGACCAAGCGCTCAACCGTATTTTATTAAGTAAAATGCTTGAGCAAGAAGGTTACAAAATATCGTTTGCTTATAATGGCCTCGATGCGCTTAATGTACTTAAACGAGAAGAGATAGACATTGTTTTACTTGATGTTTTAATGCCTGTAATGGATGGCTTTGAGGCTGCTGAAAAAATAAAGCAGCTAAACAGCGAAGTTTACCTACCTATTATTTTTATTACCTCTTTAGAAGATCAGGCCAGTTTTGAGCGCTGTTTAGCCGTAGGCGGCGATGACTTTATTCATAAACCATTTGAAAAAGTTATCTTACACGCAAAAATTAAGGCCCATAGCCGCACCAGAGAGCTAAGTAAAAAAGCCAATCAGCAAAAAAAATTACTAGAATATCATCACAATCAAATTGAACGTGAACATGAGATTATTGAACATATTTTTAGTAACTCCTTGGAAAACCAAGGGAAGTTTAAAGAATACCTCGATTTTAATTTATCACCAGCATCCATGTTTAATGGCGACGTATTTTTGGTTGCACAAAGCCCAATAGGGAATTTGTACTGCATGCTGGGTGATTTTACTGGGCATGGCTTGGCTGCCGCTATAGGCGCATTACCTGTTTCACGCGTGTTTTACACTATGGTGCAAAAAGGTATGGCGGTTAACGACATTGCGTGTGAATTAAACCTATTACTATATAACTTACTCCCAGGTCATATGTTTTGCGCAGCTAATATTATTGAGCTAAGTGCATCGGGTAAAAGTGTGTCAGCTTGGCTTGGCGGCCTACCTGATGCTTACTTAATAGATAATAACGGAAACGTTAAGCAAACACTTGAGTCTCAACATATGGCACTAGGCATATTAGATGAGCAAGAATTTGAATATGAAGTTATACACTTTGAGGCGGACCCATCAACGCGCTTAGTGTTAGCAACTGACGGTATTATTGAAACAGCAAATCATAGTGATACCTTTTTTGGTGAAGAGCGCTTTTTACAGACCTTAAAAGCTAAGCCAATGATAAGCAGTGAAGACATAATACAAAGTGTAAGTAAGTTTGCGAACGGTAGCGAGCAACAAGATGATTTAAGTATTGTATTACTTAACTGCCTTCCTTTAATACCACAGGAGCAAGAACGCGAAGCGTTTTCTACTTTAGCATTTAACTTATCCTTGAGCTTAAACTCACAGCAAATAAAAAAAACAGATCCTGTATACGATGTTGTCAATATTTTAAGTAGCGTTGAAGGACTAAAAGCCCATCGTTCCAATATATTTTTGCTGCTTTCTGAGGCTTACAACAATGCGTTAGATCATGGTGTATTAGGTCTCGATTCAGAGATTAAAAAACAAGAAGATGGCTTTTTTCGGTATTACGAATTAAGAGAAGCTGCCTTAGCTAACCTTACAGGTGCAATGATTATTATTGATATGCGTTATTGCCCCGATACGCTGTGTTTATATTTTATTATTTGTGACTCAGGGCGAGGGTTTAGTAATAAACCAGGAGCTAGTGAACCTACCTTAGTGAATAATGAGTTTGGCCGAGGCCTTTCATTATTAGAAGAAATTGCCGAAAAAGTTACTTACAACGCCAGTGGAAATCAAGTTGAAATGTGCTACAAGTTGAGCTAGCTCTGTAAAAATATCCATGCTATTATCTTCGAAACTTTAGATGTATGGATGGCCAAATGATTTCTTCTTACTTAACACAAGCACAGCTAAGTGTTGATCAAAACTTAATTTCAGCTGAGCTTGAAAAGCTTGAGCTATACCTTGCTAGTAGCCCTAACACTAAGGTTTGTTGGGAATATCAAATTCCTGAGTTAGGCGAGGGCGGTGCATGTAGCTTATTTGGTTATTTACAAGACGAGCCATTCAAACTTACTGACTATATTGAAAACAATTCACAGACCGAACAAAAGCTAGCTCAGTTACAAGCTATTGTTAATTATATAGAGCAACAAACTAAAGTAGACTGGTACGGCATTTATCAGGCAACAATTACCAATGAAGGTAAGCAACTACTTAAGCTTGCTTATCATGGTGCGCCAAGTCGTCCTTTATTTCCGCTTACAGAAGCTTTTGCAGCAGGTAGCAACAATGTACAAGTTGCGCTTTCTCGAAAAGGTCGCATTATTAACAATGTTGAAAACTACTTATCTCAAGGTGGTGAGTACTATACATGCGATCCTAAAGTTAAATCTGAAACCTGCCTACCACTTTTTAACTCTCAAAATGAATGTGTAGGTATTGTGGATGCAGAAGCCTTTAGCAATGATTTTTTTGATGAAAAGACACTTGCCATTTTAATTGCATGTTGTATTAAAATTCCTCACTTTCTAGTGTAAATAACACTGGTCAACGTGATGTGCTTTTATGTTAAGCTAAGCCTAACAGCTAACCCCTAAATAACGATAAGAGATAGCCAATGTTCTCAGTATTAAAACCATTACCAACAGATCCTATTCTTGGCCTTATGGCGGCCTATAAACAAGATACAAACCCTAATAAAATTGATTTAGGCGTAGGTGTCTACAAAGATGAGCAAGGCAACACACCGGTACTTAAAGCGGTGAAAAAAGCTGAAGCGTTTCGTTTAGACAACGAAACGAGCAAATCTTACATTGGTTTAGCGGGTAACCTAGATTACTGTCAAAAAATGGAACAGTTATTATTAGGCGAGCACCAAGCTTTACTTGCTAATCGTGTACGTACAGCACAAGCACCTGGCGGTACAGGCGCACTTCGTGTAGCAGCTGAATTTATTAAGCGTTGTAACGCTGATGCAACTGTTTGGGTAACTAATCCTACTTGGGCAAACCACATCAGCTTATTTGAAGCGGCAGGTCTTACTGTTAAAGAGTACCCATACTACGATTACGAAAACAAAGATTTATTATTTGATGAGATGATCGACACGCTTAAAAAAGTGCCTAAAGGTGATGTAGTTTTAGTTCATGCATGTTGTCATAACCCAAGTGGTATGGATTTAAACGAAACTCAGTGGAATACAGTCGCTGAGCTTGCTAAAGAAGTTGGCTTTACACCACTTGTAGATATTGCGTATCAAGGTTTTGGATCTTCTCTTGAAGAGGATGCTCGTGGATTACGTATTTTAGCTGATGCAGTAGAAGAGCTCATTATTTGTTCTTCTTGCTCTAAAAACTTTGGTCTTTACCGTGAGCGTATTGGTGCATGTTCACTAATTGCTAAAGATAGCGCAACAGCAGATATATCTAACTCTGTAATGTTAAGTGTAGTACGTAGTATATATTCAATGCCGCCAGCGCATGGTGCAGATATAGTAAATACTATTTTAAGCAGCACCGAACTTACGCAAATGTGGCACTCAGAGCTTGATGAAATGCGTACGCGTATTAATGGTTTACGTAGCCTAATTAAAGAAAGCTTAGCAGCAAAAGATATTGCTCAAGACTTCTCATTTATTGAGCGCCAACATGGCATGTTTTCTTTCTTGGGCATTAATAAAGAGCAAATTGCTCGCCTGCAAAAAGAGTACGGTATCTACATTGTTGGTTCTAGCCGTGTAAACGTAGCGGGTATTAGCGATTCGAATATTGAATACTTTGCAAATGCAGTAGCTGACGTTTGTAAATAAACGTAGTTAACATAAAAAACCGCACTCCATTAATAATGGTGTGCGGTTTTTTATTAACTAAATTTAAGTTTACAGAAGTACGCATTAACCAATAGCAGGTATAACCCCAGCCATTTGCATAAATTGCGCAGTAATTATTAGCACACCACATAACCCAGCAATTAATAGCCCAGTGTTACCAGTACTTACTTTATAACCCTGTTTACTTGAGGTTTTCCGCTGCTTGTAAACCATAGCAACAGGTAAAAATATAGCTAACACGACCAATGCAATAGCTGCGTAGCCTAATGCCATAATAAAGCCTTGCGGATAAAATAGCGCAAAACCTAAAGGAGGTATAAATGTTATTAAGGCTGTTTTGATGCGGTCTGTTTTGTTATCACCTTTTTTAAACGTGTCTGCAAAAAAGTCGAATAAGCCTAAGCTAACGCCTAAAAACGATGTGGCAAGTGCAAGATCCGCAAATAGTTTAACCGCAGTTGAAACACTTGGATTATGCGCAATATTAGCTACGCTACTTACAAAACCATTTAAGCCTTCACTATTAAGTAAATCGCTTTGGCTCATAATACCTTGGCTCAATAACTGCCAAAAAATATAAATAACCAGAGGCAAAGCTGCGCCTGCAATCATTACTTTTTTAAGGGAGTTTATTTCAAGCCCTACATATTTAACAATAGAGGGAATAGATCCATGAAAGCCAAAAGATGTAAAAATAACCGGAATAGCAGAAAGTATTAGGCCTTGCTCTACAGGCATTTCTAATAAATGTTTACTTTGAACATAAGGAGTGAGCATATAAAACAAGCTAGCCAATACAACAATTTTAATTGCAAATAAAACTTGGTTCAATTTATCAACTTTACTTGTGCCCAGGGTAACAACACTTGCAATAATTACGGCAAGGATCACAGAGCCTAGCTGCGGAGCAATATCTACATCAAAGCCTATATTTATTCGTGCTTGAAGCTGCGCACCTCCACCTGCTATATACGCTGCACACAAAGCATAAAATAAAAATATCATTGAGAAGTTAGCGACGTATTGCCCTCGTTTACCTAACCACAATTTAGCAAGAGTATTTAATGTGGCATCACGGGGTGCATATTGATGTAGTTCTAGCATAAGTAATGCTGTGTAGGTCATTAATAACCAACTACCTACAATTAATGCAAGCGCAGTACTAAAGCCAAGCCCTGCTGATGCGATTGGTAGGGCAAGCATTCCTGCGCCAATAGTGGTGCCCGCAACAATTAACATGCTGCCTATTGTTTTATTTTTAAGCACTTAATTACCTTAATTATTATTAATATTTATGCACCATATAACTAGTTACTTAAATCTCAAATAGTTTTGTAATAAAAGGGCTGTATTTAAATGTAACTCTCAATTTACAACTGTATTTATTAAGCACTTGTATGCATTTAAAAGTATTAAAATAGGGTGGTGAGGGTATAATTTTATGTACGTTGTATTGCGTTATTAAACGCTAAGGATTGGCACGTGCCGGTAAAAGTATCGTATTTTTTTATGGTTCTGATTTGGTCTACTACACCACTTGGTATTGTTTGGAGTAGCGAAAGTGTGTCACCAACGCTTGCTGTTTTAATGCGTATGTTGGTGGGGCTGCTTTTAGGTGGCTTAATTGTCGCGATTACTAATATAAGAGTGCCATGGAGTAAAAAAGCCTGCTTACTCTACTTTTATTCAAGTATTGGTATTTTTGGCGGTATGTTACTGAGCTATATGGCTGCTAAAACCGTGCCTTCGGGCATTATTTCGCTTATGTTTGGCTTAGCGCCTATATTGTCTGGATTACTTGCGCAGCAATTACTTAACGAACCCAAGTTTAGCCCTATAAAGCTTGTTGCTTTAGCATGCGCATTAATAGGTTTGTATTTTGTAAGTTATAACCAAGTACAAAACTCACAAACACAAGGCTTAGGACTGCTATATGTATTTATGGCTGTGTGCTTTTTTAGTTTAAGCGGCGTGATGATCAAGCGAGTGCAGATAGCTATTCATCCAATGGCAACCACATTTGGTGCGTTGGTCTTTGTAACTCCACTCTTTTTTATTGCGTGGTGGCTATTAGATGGTGAGCTGCATGTACAAAACTGGAGTGCAAAATCATTATGGGCAATTGGTTATTTAGGAATATTTGGTTCTTTAGTGGGGGCACTTGCGTATTTTCATGTATTACAAAATTTAAATGCTAGCACCGTTGCACTTACAACGCTTATAACCCCTAGTTTTGCGCTAACACTAGGGGCATGGCTTAACAATGAGCCACTTAGCCAAGAGTTAATTATAGGGGCTGTTATTATTTTAATTAGCCTAGGCTTTTTTCAATTTGGCGATAAATATCTTAAGCGAGCTAAAAAGTTTTAACTACATTTTTTCTATTTGAATTATTAAACGACGGTTTTTGTCGCGCCCTAAAATATTGTCATTGGTATCAACAAAGCGTTTTTCACCTAAACCCGTTGTTTGTACTTTTGCTTCGTCAACGCCTAGGCTTACCATGTAATCTTTTATTGTTTTAGCGCGTTTGCGAGAAAGGTCTAAGTTATTCCAGCGACCACCGTAGCTATCTGTATACGAGTCGATACTTATAGATTCAATACTCACATCATTTTTTAGGTATTCAGCTATTTTATCTAAACGTTGTTGAGATGATTTAGTTAATTTACTGCTGTTAGATTGATAGTTCATCACCGTAAACGAAATGTCTTCAAAACTGTAAGGAAGTAACTCATCGCGGCATTGCAAAAACGCCCAATAAGCTTGTTTAAAATTTACGCTCGACATACCAACGGCAATTTTATCGGCAGAATTTTGCCAGTCCTGATAATAAAAGGTGGGGTAGTAGCCTTTCTCAAGCTCAGTTAACATCTCCCAAGCTGTTTTATTGCCTAGTTCACCGTCAAACTTTTTTAGTAGTTTCATGTTCGCTATATCACGAGCGGGCATACCTGCTCGCCATGTTGGCGGCACTGCTTTTAGCCCTGCAATTGAATAGTTTTCAGGGCGTACAACCATATCTAAATTAAAGGTTAGGTTTTTGTTTTTGCTTGCAGAGGCTTTAAATATAGCTTCACCGTAATAAGGAACCTCATGATTTAGCTGGCATTGCAAGCGTGTTGTTTTTACAACTTCCCAATTGGAGTTATCTTGGGTTGCAGTATATTGGCGCATAGCTGCGTGCGAATGAGCAGCACTCACTAAAGCACTTACGCTAAGGCTAATAAATAACAACTTACACTTCATGGACGTTCTCCAACTCTGGTATGCCAAAAGTTTGGCAAATTAACTGCTTAAAAGGTGAGTTTTTAGCAAACAAACTTAACAGCTTAGGTAAAGCAAGTTATGTGCCTACAATTATAAAGCAATAAATCCTTGAACCCCCTAGCCTAGAGGGCATCAATTTTGACATAATAGTCAGCTTACACCCATAAACCAAGAAGACTATGGCAAATACTGAGCAAACACTTTTCGCAAAACGCTTTCGTGGATTTTTTCCTGTTGTAATTGATGTTGAAACCGCAGGTTTTAACAAGCAAACAGATGCCCTGTTAGAAATAGCAGTGTCTGTATTAAAAATGGATGACGAAGGGTTGCTCAGCATAGATCATACCGTGCATTTTCATGTGCAGCCTTTTGAAGGCGCGAATATAGAGCAAGCCGCCATCGACTTTAACGGAATTGACCCTTTTAGCCCGCTGCGAGGCGCAGTACCAGAAGAAGAAGCAATTAAAGAAATTTGTAAAGTGGTTCGCAAAGCTCAAAAAGCTGCCGGGTGCCAGCGCTCGGTTGTTGTAGCACATAATGCTGCATTCGATCATGGCTTTTTAAATGCAGCCATTGAGCGTAATAATATTAAACGTACGCCGTTTCACCCATTTGTAAGCTTTGATACAACCTCACTAGCAGGCTTAGCGCTTGGGCAAACAGTTCTTGCTAAAGCTTGTAGGGCCGCAGGAATTGAATTTGATAATAGCCAAGCGCATTCAGCACTTTACGATACAGAGCGCACCGCAGAGCTTTATTGTTTAATCGTTAATAGGTGGCAGCAATTAGGTGGCTGGCCGCTTGCGCCACTTCCAGAAAGTGACGCACAAGATAGCACTTCAGATGGTGAAGAAGCTAAAACGACTGAGTAATTTTACCCTCAGTGAGTTTAACCAAATGGGGCGGGTAAATACGCGAAAACTGTTTTGAATCTTTTGCTATTTTGAGCTCCACACCTGGATGCATTATTTCATTTACTTTTAAACGACTTGCTGCCAACAATTGTGTTATTTTTCTTTTAACCAATAATTTTTGGCGCTGAACATGAGCAGAACGCGTTTTTATTTGCTGTTCATTAACGATTATTTTGTCTAAAAAAAGCTGGCGTTGATCTGCCGCTGGCATTTTACTCGCTTTCTCTCGCGCCTTTTGCAAAGCTGTTATTTTAGTTGCAAGCAACTTTTCAAAGTCAGTAATTTGCGACTGCTTTTCACGTAATTCAAACCAGTTTTGCGCCAAAAAAACACGTGTTTTAGTGCCCGCAGGTGCCCCAAGCTCTCCTGTTTCAATTCGCATGGCATCTAAAATACTGCCACCGATTATTTTCCCACGAGGGTTGCCAGCTTTACCTACGCGTATTAATCGCCTTGCACTTAAATTACAGTGAAGTGCTTGGCGTTCAATAAATAAATCTTGTTCTGTTTTTATATGGCAGTATTGGGCGTAGCCAATCGAAATAGTACGAGTTGCCGTTATACTGCAGGTGAAATCGTCATCGTTTTCACGTTTACGGCCAATAGCTCCCAGCATTATTGTAACGGCACTATTGCTCTGAACTGTGCCCGACTCAACAAAGCCAAGTACAGTAATATCGCCATTGGCTTTTACATGCATACCATCTTTAATATCACCGCTTATAATCACACTGCCGTCAAAATCAACATGGCCGGTGCTTACATCTACGTTATCAAAGCATAAAACATCATCAACACGCATACCACGGGGCAAAGCAACGGGTACACCTTTGCAATCTGCAATGAGCATATTTGGATTTTTTGGGTCAATTTTAGTGCCTTCAAAAGGCTGTAACTGATGCTCTTTACCTGGTTTTGCAGCAATTATGTCACCAAAAACCGTATAGCCATCTTCACCAGGGGTAGCGGCAACGCGCTGCATTAATGGCGTACCAGGTTTTACTGTGATAATTGCACCAAGGTTCTTCATATCAACCTTGCCGCCTTCTTTCGCTTGTGGGCTTAGTACTCTATCTTGAGCGGTAGAGCATAAACGCACAAACTTGGCATCGCTCCCTTCTTTAGGGTTACGGCCGTGGGCAATAATAGCGCTATATGAAGTGCCTGAAGGCTGCTCAAATTGTTGGCCTAAAAAGGTATCAAGCGCACGAGGGCTAATACCTTTTTTTACACCTGCTTTAGCAAGTGCTTTTTGTGCACCCTCCATAGAAAATAATGCACCTCCCTTTGCCGTTGTAATTGTTGCCTCTGCAACCATATTTTTTTCATCAACATTAATAATAATTGATGCATCAACTGCTTTAGCAACAATAAGAGATACTTCTTGATAGTTTTTAGTAGGCGCAAAAAGTTTACCTATATTAGCTGAAATTGTTTCGTATTCACTAAATTCAGATTGCTCCAACATCTCAACTAGTTGAGTACTTGTAACAGGAAAGCCACTATCAATAGGGTGTTTTAGTAAAGATACACACCCAGTATTTTTATCTAATGAAAAAACCGACATTTATTAATTCCCTACAAATTATGCCTGTTATTATTTTTTATTTATTACAACTAAAGTTTTAGCTTACGCAAAAAACCTAACTTCCTATTTGAGCACAAGTTAAACGTTTTGTTAAGCAAATGTTTATAGCAAGTTTATTGAAAACTATCAGGTTGGGTGTTTAATGCGCAGTCGACACACATAAATAAAATAAAGCAACGCTAGCCCTTGAGTATCAGTACTTTACTCAGTTATACTGCTTGCACGCTCTGAATGAGTTTACTAATTCAGGGGCTGATTAGGATTCGACGGAATTCAAGAAGCCCAAGGTGCATGTCGAGGTGCGGTTTGCCTCGTAAAAAAGCCGCAATCTAAAGTAATCGCAAACGACGATAACTACTCTCTAGCAGCTTAGGCTGGCTAGCGCTCCTTCTATGTATTCTTGTGGACTAGATTTTGGAGTGTCACCCTAACACCTGATCGCGACGGAAACCCTGGCCGGGGTTGAAGCGTTAAAACTAAGCGGCCTCGCCTTTACTTACCGTGTTTGTCCGGGACTTAAAGGTTAATTAAATGACAATACTAAACATGTAGTACCGACGGTCGAGGCTTTTCGGACGGGGGTTCAAATCCCCCCAGCTCCACCAATAACGGTTTTTAAATTCGTTAGTTTAAAAACCATAAAAACCCGCAACTTGAGCAATCAGGTTGCGGGTTTTTTTATGAATATAGTTTTACTGAAACTGATTGCTTACTGTACAAATTTAGTTTTTAGTTGCTATTTTAATATGTGAGATTTGATACCAAAGCAGTGCATTATAATTTTTAACTGTTTTTTATAGCGCGTAGTTTCATTTTTATAGCTATCACAAAAATGCTCAATAGAGAAAGTAAGCTTATTAACAGCGTTAAACTTAATATTGGGTTGCCTTTTGCTGGTGGTTCGCTTTTGGTATTTGGCTTATCGGTACTCTGGTGTTGCCTAATATAACTTTGGCTTATCCAATCTACGGCGTTAATCCAGTGTATTTTAGCAGAGTCGTCGCTCTGAAGAGCGCTCATTTTATGTGAGTCGTTATCTAGATTTTTTGCAAGTAGAATGAGCTGTTTCCAGAATTCATTTTTTGGCCCTAAATCGTCTATTTCTTGAAGGTGTTGCTGTAACTTATCTCCGCCCATGGCGTTTACATTTGCTTGGCCTAGAGTTTTTGCATAGCTATTTATATGTGCAGAAAACTTACTAAAGTATTCATTATTTTCTGTTGAATCTGTTTTAGTACCTTGCTCAGCGATAGCTATTTGGGGTTGATGCTTAGTGCTATTTTGCTCATTTAAAAATAGCTTGTATTGTTGATAACTTAATTTACTTTGCACTGACTCATCAGAAGTAAATGTACTTTTAATAACGGTGTAACTAGTGCTTAAGCCAAATAAAGTAACAATAAAAAGCGCTAAATAGCACAAATATAATGCGCTTTTTAGCGTGTTACTAAGTAGCCTTGTTTTAACATTTGTTTGCTCAAAAACAGTGTTTAGTTGTGCTTTTTTACTTTGTACTGCGCTATTTTCATCGTTAGTTTTTACAGGAACTTTTTTATCGTTGTTTTGAATGTGCTTGGGGCAAACTAGTTGACTGTTTTGTGATTGAATAACAGGAGCTGTACGCTCTGGCTCTACTTTAGTTATTAAGCCGAGCTTTTTTAATGATGACTCCGTTTTAACAGCATCAATACTTGTTAAGTCTTTTTTTAAAGCATAAGACTTACCATCAAATAACTGAATGACGATGTCATGAGGGATCTTTAAAAACTGGCTAAGCTGTTCTTGAACAGAAGTAATATCAGCATCTTGATGTAACTGGCCATTAAAAATAATTTTAAATGTAGCGCTCACGTTAGTTTCCTAGTGTAACTCCTTGTTGGAGTGTTTTTTTTATTTTTATACACCCGCTTAATTTAACAGATAAACATAACCCTTACTACGTCCATACTCATGATTTTTACTTAAAAAATTTACTGGCAGCGTTAAGGTTTTTAATGCCAGTTATCTATTTATAGATTAGTTAGTGGGGTTACTGATTGTTTTATAGTGTTGGTGGGTTTGCTTTGTGTTGGCTGTGTTGGCTGTGTTGGCTGTGTTGCTTTATCTAATAATGTCTCTAGTGGTTTGTTTCTTACACACATGAGTATGTTATTCATTGCTTGGCATGTGCCTGATGCTTTTTTATTGTGTGTTGTATAGCTGCATTCTTGATTTACAGCTTTTTCTTCACATGCTTGCCAAGGCGCACTTGAGCCATGACCTGCGTGGCTTATTACTGAGCATGACGTGATTAATAAAAAGCACGCTGATAAATTTTTAAATATTTTCATAGTTATCTCACTTAATTCCTTGGTAACAGGTTAGCGGGCGATGGCCCCTTTAAAGCAGCCAATAAACATATTTTCAGCTACGCCTGCTGCATGGTAGTGGTAACCGCGGGTGTCGTCAGAGTGGCCTCGACATTCATCTAAATCTGTTGGCTCTGTGTTGTCTTCGTTAAGCATTCCAAATATGCCAAAACCATCGAGAGCGTAGCCCATCATAGCTGCGTGACCATCAGATTGAATTTGTGTTTGGCTACACCCCGCCTCACCATGATAGTGATAACCAGCCACTAAGTTAATGTGGCCTGCGCAATCATCAAAGGCGGCAATTGTATAAGCACCTAAAATAGCATCTACAGGAGCAGGGGCTGCGAGCACTACACCGTTTAGTGCAACACCTACATTTGTATTGCCAATACTGTTATTTTGAGTTGAAGCAACGGGCGTGATTGGTATTAAAAAAGATTCAGAAATACCGCCATCAACATAGTCAATAGAGCACTCTACGCAGTGGTTTTGATATTGTTCTTCTACGTCAGGTCTTGCTGCACCGTCACATGACTCTTGCGTGTCGGTTACATTTACAAGCCCAGTTCCTTCGTCATAAAGCTGCCAATGGCTATCGTTATACAAAGTAGGTAGGTTTAAAATAAAGTCGCCAGTAATATCGTAAACCTCACCGCCGCCATCAAACCAGATCCCAGCCTCGTCTGCTGTAGAGGTTATATTTTTGGGGCAAAATACGCCAATTTCATAATTAGAGGGAGCGCCAGCAATATCAATCTTATAGCAAGAAGCCTCGTCGCCATTACTCAGTGTGCATGTTTGAGTGCTTATTGATGAGATAAGCGCATCACTTTCAAAGTTAAATGGATCAACCTCTACAATAAGATCAGTTGAGGCTTCAGTGGTGGTATCGTCTGTAGTTGTTGTATCACTAAGTGTTGTGCTGTCGGTACTACCGCCATTACAAGCTGCCAAGCTTAGAAAAGTTAAAAGTAATGTAACTAGCTTTAAGACATGCGTGTTGAATTTGCTCATTAAATATATCCGGTAATGAAATTGATTGTATAATATTTGTTAAATGTGCAAAAAAAGTGCAAAAACCTCGCAACATAGCACATGGCTAGATTAAGGCCGATGATTGGAATATTTTAGTACCGTTTCATTTTTGGATTAGTGAAGTTAATGGGTGTGCTTTACGGTTAATTAGCAGGAAGTTAATTAGCAGATAATTGGGTAGGGAAGTGAATTAGCAATTGCTTCGCTAAAAGTAGCGAAGCAATTGCAATTTAAACGTTTATTTAACCGCTGCTTTAATAGGTTTGTCGCCATCAAATAGCTCAAAAATACGGTTACTATTAAATGAGTTTGTAGCTATGTGTAGCAATGCATTGGCTACATTTTCGCGACTAATTTTAGCTTTTGAACGATCGTTAGGGCGCTCTGTTGTTACTTCCAATGAGGCACTTTCGTCGGTTAACGTTCCCGGGCGGACAATTGTATAATTTAAACCGCTGTGAATTAAATGTTCATCAGCCATATGTTTTGCAACTAAATAGGGTTTCAAGTCGCTTTTTATTGCATCAGGATCGTCTGCTCCAATAGAGCTGACCATAATAAAGTGTTTTACACCGTGCTCTTTAGAATAAGTTGCCGCTTTAGTAGCTGCCCACAAATCAATAAGTACGGTTTTATCTGTACCTGTACTTCCACCAGAACCTGCAGCAAAAATAACCTGGTCACAGCCATTAACTGCATTTGAAAAGTCACCTTCTAAGTCTTGTTCAACAATACTTAAAAATGGGCTATCTAAATCACTCAGTTTGCTTTTGTCTCTTACAAGTGCAACAACATTTTGCTCGTTTTTTAAAAGTAGCTCGGTAGCCATTTTACCAATTTGACCACTTGCGCCAATAATTAAAGTCTTACTCATAATTAACTCCTTCTCAATATAGTGTAAAAGTTGTTTGTACAAATAGACCTTGGGGTAGGGGATTATTTTTAAAGGGTAAAATGAGGTTTAAATGAGCTAATTTTAAAAAACATGATAATTAAAAGTTATTACTTAACTGGGTATTAAAATTAGCTATTTTTAAGGCGTTTTTTAGAACTTTTTATTCGATCATTATACTAACTTCGGTCACATAATTATGGTGGTATAAGCTAATTCGTACACTGCGTTCTTGGTAGTTATAATAAAGGGTTTTGTAGGTATTATTACCTTTACTTTTTATTGGCTCACCTAATGCCTGCAAATAAAACTGTGATATAGCCTCGATTGATGATGCTAAATAGCCAGTGCGCACCATGGGGTATTCGTTTGTAACATCCAAAGTTGTAACAAACTCATCTGGCAGGGGGATTTGTGTAACGTCTTGGCTCATTGCGCTAAATGGTAAAATACACATTAGCGATATTACAAAGGTGAATATTTTCATGGGAGTCCTTTTAAGTGAGTAAATTCCTTTTACAGGCACTATTTTACGTAAAATTACGGTGATGTCATTTAAATTTTATTACGTATTAAATCACGAACAATAAATCGTGCAGGGTGAATCGCTTGGCTTACGCGCTCACTTAAAGGGCGAGGTTCGTTGTTTAAACAACTAATAAAGTGCTCACTCAACAGTGGTGCGCTACATAATGCACGAGCGCCAAACCCTGTAAAAATATGCAGGCCTTGTTGTGGCTTATTTAGTGCGTGATATTGATAGCGTTTACCTAAGCGTAAGTTTGCAAATGCGGTTGTGTAATCGCTTGGCTCGCACCACTGACCAGCCATAGGAAGGTGGTCGATAAATGTGCAGCGCACAGCCGCTTTAGCTGATGTTATTTTTCCTAGCGTGGTTGCAAAATCGCATTGCTGATAAAAGCTAAGCAGCTGCTTATGATTTAGTTGGTTGTCTTGCTCTGTAACCGCTCTGCTTTTAGTGTTTTTTTCAAATGTTGCTCCCATACAATGGCTATCTAAATATGCAGGGGTAAAGTAACCTTTATGGCACAGAACCGTTTTAAGCTTGCTTGACTGCTTACTCGCTTGTATGTGCGATACTTGGCCTCTAACGCCTACAATGGGAAGTGCTTTGGTTTGCTCAAATGCATCGCTGTGCTCTCCAGCGCAAATAATTACATCGCTAAATGGGCCAAATTTCTGATTGTTACTGATTAAATACCAACCCTCATCTGATTTATTTATTTGCTCAATATTACAGTTAAACATGCTATTAAATGGCGTTAGGTTATTTGCGGCTTTTAACATTACATCAACGAGTTGCACAGGGTTAACCCAGCCACCGTTTTCAAAAAATACGCCAGAGTAACCAGCTTCTACACCTGCTATTTTATCGCCTTGTTCGGCAGTGACACTGCGCATTAGCTGCTCGGGCCAAAGTTGTTTTTGCTCTAAATTTTCGTGTTTCTCGGCTAAGGGCTTTTTTACTGCATGCTGTAATACACCGCACCAATCGTGATCAAAACTAAACCCATCTGTACATAATTGATTATAAAAACGTTTGCCATACAAAAAGCTATGAGCAAATAACTCACTATGTGGTGAGTTTTTAGCTTGTAAATGAGGATACACAGCACCTTGTACATTGTGTGATGCGCCCATAGCAGGTTTTTCATCTTGGCAAAACAGTGTGCTTGAAATACCGCGCTTAGCTAAGCTATATAAAATGCAGCTGCTGGCTATACCTCCGCCTATTATTGCCACATTTTTAAGTTCGCTGGTGTCTTGGTTAAAATATGCAGGGGATGATTGCTGACTATTTGGCGTTGCTAGAAAGCCCGTTAGCATTTCGCGTTTACGAGCAAAGCCTTTAGCTTTTTGCATTGTAAAGCCTGCTTCAATAAGCCCTCTGCGCACAAACCCTGCGGCGGTAAATGTTGCAAGCGTTGCAGACTCGCGCGAAATATCAACCATTGCATTAAACACACTTTGTTGCCACATATCAGGGTTTTTACTTGGTGCAAAGCCATCTAAATACCACGCATCTACTACTCCTGCTTGCGGATAGCTCATCGCGTTTATTGAATCAAGTACATCGCCAAAGTATAAATCGAGTGTAACTTGCCCGTTATTAAATTCTATACGGTGGCAGCCTTGTAAATTAATAGGGTAATTTATCGTTAGCTGATCGCTCAAATGACTTAAAGTAGGCCAAGCGGTGAGTGCTTGTTTTAAGTCATTTACTGTAAGCGGAAATTTTTCAAATGAAATAAAATGCAGACGTTTTACACTTTTATCACATTCATTTTGAACTTGCATACGTTCTAAGTGGTCATTAAAGCATTGCCATGTATTTAAAAAATTTAAGCCTGTGCCAAAACCGGTTTCGGCAATAACAAAATGCGATTGGTCATGATTTTGTAACCGTGACTCTATATTGTTTTGTTGATAAAACACATAATGGGATTCGGCAAGGCCATCGTCATTAGAAAAATAAACATCGTCAAAGTTGTCGGCTACGGGTGTGCCCAAATTATTAAAGTGTATTTTGGCGTTTTTTATCATGACTTATTACATTTATAGAGTGTATTTTTTGATTATTTTACGGGTTTTCTTTGAAATAGTCTGGCGTTATTTATAAGCTATAACTTCAGAGTACAAGTGTACGCTAGAAAGCTGACCACTTAGCGATTAAAATCAGCGTAAAATAGAACACAATTTAGTATTAAGCTAAGGGAATTACCCATGAGAAGAGCCGTAATTACGGGTATCGGTGTTGTATCAAGCATCGGTAACAACAAAGAAGAAGTATTAGAGTCGTTAAAATCTGGCAGAAGCGGCATCGCTTTTAACCAAGAATTTGCCGATTATAAGTTACGCAGTAACGTATCTGGTAAAATTGACATTGACGTTAAAGAGCACGTAGACCGCAAAGCTATGCGCTTTATGGGCGACGCAGCTGCTTATTCTTACATTTCAATGCAGCAAGCAATTGAAGATGCAGGCTTATCGGATGATCAAGTATCTAACGAACGTACTGGTTTATTGGTTGGCTCAGGTGGTGGTTCATCTAAGTGGCAAGTAGAAGTTGCTGACATTTTACGTGAAAAAGGCGTAAAACGTGTTGGTCCTTACATGGTTCCACGTACTATGGCGAGCACTACATCAGCATGTTTAGCGACTCCTTTTAAAATTAAAGGTGTTAACTACTCAATTAGCTCTGCTTGTGCAACATCTGCGCACTGTATTGGCCACGCTGTAGAGCAAATTCAACTTGGTAAGCAAGATGTAATTTTTGCTGGTGGCGGTGAAGAACTTCACTGGACATTGGCAATGGAATTTGACGCAATGGGCGCTCTTTCTACTAAGTACAACGAAAGCCCAGAAAAAGCTTCACGTACATATGATGCTAACCGCGATGGTTTTGTTATCTCTGGTGGTGGCGGTATTGTTGTAGTTGAAGAGCTTGAGCATGCACTTGCACGTGGCGCGCACATTTACGCAGAAATAGTTGGTTATGGCGCAACATCTGATGGATACGACATGGTTGCTCCATCGGGCGAGGGCGCTGTACGTTGTATGCGCCAAGCAATGCAAGATGTAGACAGCATTGATTACTTAAATACGCATGGCACATCTACTCCAGTAGGTGACGTAAAAGAATTAGGCGCAATTCAAGAAGTGTTTGGTGGTAATTCACCAATGATCAGCGCAACGAAAGCTATGACCGGTCATGCTTTAGGTGCTGCAGGTGTTCATGAAGCTATTTTCTCATTATTAATGTTAGAGCACAGCTTTGTCGCGCCTTCTATTAATATTGATGAGTTGGACGAGCAGGCAGAAGGTTTAAACATTGTAACCGAACGTCGCGATGTTGAGCTAAATACAGTTATGTCTAATAGCTTTGGCTTTGGTGGCACTAACGCTACTTTAGTTATGAGTAAATATAAAGGCTAATTTTAAGCAAGCCCTAAGGTGCAATAACCGCACGGCCAGTTGCTAAAAACAAAAAAGGAAAGCCTCAGCTTTCCTTTTTTATTGAGCGAAGGGTTATATTAACCTTCTTCGTGCTCTTGACGTGCCTGCTCAATTTCTTGTGCAAGTTCATGTGCTTTTTGTTTAGTTTTTTCAGTAAGCTCACCTGCGGCTTCTTTGCTTTTAACCCATGCATCAACAGCAATTTCTTTACCGTCGTCGTACATGTCTAAGCCCATTGCTTTACTTTCTTGCATCAGCTCGTTTAACGATTCGTCGTTTTTAAGCTCGTTTGTTTTATCTTTAACATCTTCCCATGCATCACCAAGCTTTTCTTGCATTTGCGCGCTTTTATCTTTTGCATCTTCTTTTACTTCTTGAGCGTCTTCACAACCCGTTAAAGTAATTAAAGTGCCTAATAAAGCTAAACCTGCTAATTTGTTCATGTGCGATCTCTCCTTGGAGACAAGTAATTAATTCACACTAACTATAGAACAATGAAAATGAACACACCTGTAACAAAGCGATTAAATTTTAAATTAATGGATGAGCACGATTGGCCGCTGTTATTTGAGCTTGATCAGAACCCGGCTGTAATGCAGTTTTTAACGCGAGGGATACCCACATCCTTAGATAAAATTAAAAACGAAGGTATACCTCGTATGCTTGAATATAAAAATGAGCTAAAAGGGTGGGGGCTTTGGGCTATAAGCATTAAGCCTAGTAATACTTTTATAGGTTGGGTTTTAATAAGACCAATGCACTTTTTTAGTGATAAGCCTAACTTTAGTGATATTGAAATAGGCTGGCGTTTTAAGCAGCAAAGTTGGGGAAATGGTTATGCAACCGAAGCTGCAAAGGCATTGTGCGACGAATTAGCAAAACAAGCAGATGTTAAAAAAATCAGTGCAACTGCAATTACAGATAACCTAGGGTCTATTAATATTATGAAAAAATTAGGGCTCACCTTTATAAAAAGTTATACACACACAGATGAACACGGTGACTTGCCCGCAGTTTTATACGCTAAAACACTTTAAACTAAGACTAAAATTTACCTGTGCAAACATTGACCTGAGCATAATTGATATGCATAAATGTGGTTGGGTAACTTAAAAAATAATAAATTAAGGATGTTGTATGGGGTTGTTTTCACCAAATAAATTAATAGTAAAAAGTGTGTTTATTTTACAGCTGTGTGTATTTGGCGCAGCAGCTGAGCAAGTTACTCAAAGTGCGGTTGCGATGCCTGACTCATTTAGTGCCGACGCCGCTAAAAGCATATTAGAACAAGGAGGTAATGCTGTAGATGCTGCCATTACAGCGCAGTTTGTACTTGCAGTTACATTACCCGAGGCCGGAAATATTGGCGGCGGTGGCTTTATGCTTATTCAAAAAGACGGCCAAGGCGACTTTATAGATTATCGTGAAACAGCACCAACGGCAGCTCATCGAGATATGTATTTAGATGAGCAAGGTAACGTTGTTGCTAATAAATCAATATATGGCATTCACGCAAGTGGTGTACCGGGCAGTGTGGCAGGTATGTGGCTAGCTCATCAAAAACACGGCACGTTAAAATGGGAAGCATTAGTACAGCCTGCTGTTACATTGGCTGAGCAAGGCTTTGTAGTACCTCCTAAATTAGCTCAGGGAGTAAGTCGTTATATTGCGCATTTAAAAGCAAAACAAATAGAAGTGAATTTTGAAAAATATTTTGCTGATGTAAAAGCGAATAAAGTATTTAAGCAACCTGAGCTTGCAGCTACATTAAAACGCATTCGCGATAATGGTCAAGATGGGTTTTATAAAGGCGAAACTGCAAAAATTATTGCCAAATTTATGCTTCAACATGGCGGTATTATTAATCAAGATGATTTAAAAAATTACACGGCTAAATCGCGAACACCTATAAAAGCAAGTTGGAACGGCTATGAAGTATTAACATCACCGCCACCAAGCTCTGGCGGTATCGCTATTTTACAATGGCTCAAAATGTTTGAGCTAAAAAAACCAGATATGGGTTTAGTACATAACTCCACGCAGTATGTGCATTTACTTTCTGAAATAGGTAAACGCGTATTTGCTGATAGAGCTGAGTATTTAGGCGATCCTGATTTTTTTGATGTACCAGTTAATGCACTTACAGACATTAATTACCTTAAAAAGCGTAGCGACGATATTTCGTTAACGGCTATTTCTACAACCGAAAACATTAAACCTGGTTTAAAAGAAAGTGAGCAAACTACGCATTTTTCAATTGTTGATAACATGGGTAATGCAGTCGCAAATACGACAACCATAAATCTAGGTTTTGGAGGTGGGGTTGTCGTTGAAGGCGCAGGGTTTATTTTAAATGATGAAATGGACGACTTTAGCGCCAAGCCAGGCGTTATGAATGTATTTGGCGCCATTGGTGGTAAAGCAAACGAGATACAACCTAACAAGCGTATGCTTAGCTCTATGACACCTACCATACTGTTAAAACATAACAAAGTGAAAATGGTAACAGGTTCACCGGGTGGCACAACGATTATAAGCTCTGTTTATGAGTCTATTTTAAATGCCGTAGAGTTTGATATGAGTGCGGTTGATGTTGTAAACAGCACGCGTTTTCATCATCAACTTTGGCCTAAAAACGTAATTAGAACACATAGCGGTTTAACTGATAACGTTAAAGCAGAGCTTATAAAAATGGGTTACACCCTTGATGAGCGACACTTTGGTGATTTACATGTCATTATTAGTAAAGAGGGTAAATTAGACGCAGCTTCTGAAAGCTCAGGACGTGGTAAATCAATTGTTTTTTAATAACTTAAACGCTGTTTAGCGGTTTACTAATACAATAAAACACCGCGCTAGTAATAGTAATTAAAGCGCGGTGAACTATCTTACTAAGCGTCGATTAAATCTTCGACACCAACAATAAGCCAAGGAGCACCGTCTGAAATAGCGCGCTCTAAGTGCCAAATTTCTAATATTGGCTCCTCTTTTTTATCACCTAAGTCGCGGTACTTACCTTTAAAGCGAACACTTACTTGCCATTCAGTAGCTGTAACATCTGCGCGCACTAGCTCAGCATCAATAAACATTACTTCTGTTTCTACGCTTTGTATTGCTTCGCGTTCAGCTTTAAACTCTGCCACAAGCTCTGGGCTTAAATATTCTGCCATCGTGGCGTAATCTGCATTATTCCAAGCACTTTGCAGTGTGCGGTAATGATTGCGAGCACCTTGTAAAAAACCATTAACGTCAAAATTAGGCGGCAAATTAAAAGGTACGTTTTCACTTTGTGGGACACTATTTGTAAAGCCTGTGTTTGTAGGTTGCTCTATAGGCGCTTGCTTAAACGCATTTTGCGATATGCTTGCATTGGCAAGTTGAGGAGAATGTTTTGCGCGCATAAAACCGGTGATCAGTTTAAATAAAATAAAAAGTCCCCCAGCTAGTAAAATTATCTCTAAAAGTTGGAAGCCTTCAAAGTCATCGCCTAACATAGCAGCAATTAAGCCACCGGCTAAAAGCCCGCCAAATACACCGGCCATAACCCCTTTTTTATTCGATTTAGCTTTTGGAGCTGTAGAGGCTGGAATGTCAGATTGTTTGTTTTGTGTTGTTTGCTGTGTGGTTGGTGTTTTACCACGTTTACTACTGCCAAATTTTTTGCGTGCGTGTGCATCAAAACTTGCCGTACAAAGTAATGCAAGTAATGAAAATATAACAATGATGTTCTTCATGTAATTCCCTAAATAAGACTGAGCGGCGAGTATAATTAACTTTTCAGCAAAATTTAATAAATTACGTTAAAAATCAATATGGTTGAGCGTAAATTAAGCAACTATGGGTTTATATACAAAAAAGCCGCACAGTAAACACTGTACGGCTTTTCAAAATAACTAACGAGTGACTATAACCAGCGAATAGCACCCGTAACGCGTTCGTTATACACATTAATAGGTGCGCCAGCATTAGCCACTAAAATGGTATCTGCTTGTGTACCTCGGTTAATATGGCCTTCAAAACGCTCATCGCTAAAGTCGTCATCACCAAAACCAAACGACTGGTTGTCAGAAGGTACAATAAATACCGTCATTGGGCCAAAGTCTGACTCAAATATTAAGTGTAATCCTTCCTGACCTTTAAAATCACAAAACATAGCATAGGTAATTTTGCCCGGAAGCTCTTCAATGTGTCCACCAAGCATAGCCAGCTTATCGTTTACGCTTTGTAAGCTAATCGCATCTGTTTTACCTAGTGCACTAATTTCGTGGTAAACATGTGTTAAGGCATGTTCACCCGCTTCATGGGCAATGTGCTGTTCAGAACTAAAAAAGAACGCGCCCATTGCTACAAAAAAAGACGCAGCAAGTGCTAAATGCACACGGTCAAACTTAAAACGCGAGCGGGCATCTACCACATTTTTACCAGATGCTTGTTCTTCTTGCAGTGCTTTTTCTTTTAAAGAAGTATTTAAAAGAATTCGCTCAGCAAGGTTATCTGGCACTGGTATATCTAGCGCGTCTTGAATTTGTTTATCAAAATCTTTCATATCGTTAATAAAGCTTTGTCTCTGAGAGCTTTCTTTAGCAAACTCCAAAAGCTCTTTTTCTAAATCGTTTGGCTGCGCAATAGTGCGGCGACGAAACTCAAGATCATCCATTATTTTGATGCTCCTTTAAGTTGTTCATCATCACGGCTTAAAGCCTCTTTAAGTTGGTTTCTGGCACGGTATAAACGAGTCATTACCGTGTTTTTATTTAAATCGAGTATTTCTGCAATCTCCTCACCAGAGCAGCCCATTACAACTTGAAGTAGTAATGGTTCTCTGTATTCATCAGATAGCAGCGCAATTTGGCGTTGTATAACTGTTTGTTCCATTTCATCATCAAGTGAATGGCTCGTTTCATCAACAAGGGTATCGTTTTCTACGTCGCTGTAATCAAACTGTTTACGTTCAAAACGACGTGCGTTTTCTCTGCGTAAAATAGTCAGTAGCCAAGGCTTAGCCGCTTTTTGATCCAGTAATGAATCAAGCGAGCGCCAAGCACGTAAAAACGTTTCTTGTACTAAGTCATCTGCTATGTGTGGATCACGGCACAACCAATAAGCAAAGCGATAAAGCTCCTTATTGTATACATGCACTAAGGCTTCATAACGCTTTTGTTTCTCTGCCATATCAACTAAGACCTGATTATTTAATTTTTTCTTTCCAAGCATAAGTACTTTTTTATTTAAAAATTATTATTTAATGCATGAAAAGACCTAAATTTATCAAACTAGTTAATAAAGGTCTTTTAATACAGCTTGTTGCGACGTATTGCTTTGAGCTTGGTACTGCTCAATTATTTTAATAATAGCATTAAGATCGCTCTTTGTGCTGTTATTAGCATATAGCGTAGCTTGTAGTTGGTTTATTAGCGCCGTTAATTCGCTGTTATTAATAAGGTTTGTTAGTGCATCAATAGCGGCAACGTTTTTACCTGTAAGCTCTCTAGCAACATTATTTAGCTCGCTATAAAATGCGCTTGAGTTATTAACTTTGGCGGCATTTTTTAATCTATTTAGTGAAAGCGGCGCTTTGTTGTTGCTTTTTAAGCTATCAATTTTTAGTTCATTATTAGTAGAACGGTTTAACCAAAATAAAATTGCAGTAATAATCCATAAAATATAACCAAGCACTGCAACAATAATTAACCAAAGCGGTGTAACGCTTTGAATAACCGGTTCGAGTGTAGATTGCTGCGCTAAGTTACTCGATGGATTTATTTTGCTGCTTTGTTCATTTGAAGCTATTGCAGTGGTTACATCGGGCGAGGGTGTATTTGCGTTACTTGTCACGGTTATAGTGCGCTTAGGCAGCGTTGCATAACTAATACGGTTAATTTTAGTGTTATACCAAGGTAATTTTATTTCAGGCAGTGTGTAAGTACCTGGCTTTTGAGGTAGCAGCGCATACGATGCGGTTTGCTGCGACACGACTCGCCCATCACGTACAGCGTTGTTATTTTCCTTTTCATCTGGGTAGCTGCGAATGCCGTCTATTGTTGGCATTGTGATTTCGGGTAATTGCTCTTTTGTTACTCCAAGCGCCGTTAGGGTAATTGTACGTGTAATGGGGGTGCCTACTTCTACGGTGTTTTCTTCTGGTTGCCACTGCTCATCTAAATTAACAAGTTCGCTTGGTAACCATGCACCTTTATAATTACTTGGTATAGGCTTTATTTCTATTTGCTGATCATCGCCAAGTGCAGACACCTCTAGTTGTCGGTAGTTTTGCTGAACGCGCCCCTGAAAAGCCGGCCCAGCAATAGTGTAAAGGCCACTTTTTTGAGGTTGAATTAAGTATTCGCGGGTAAGAACGAGGTAGCGTTTACCATCTACAAGCTCGTAACTCTCAGTTTGTTTACCTAACTGCGTTAATTGCGCATCCTCCATATTAGGCGTGCTTAAGCTGCCATCAAGTAGCTCTTTAGCGAGATAAAGTTTTATAGTGTAAACCCCGGCTTCTTGCACAAAAATAGAGTTACTAGAGAGCTCTGTTTTTAAAAATATATCATTATTTTTATCTGCATCCGCTGAGCGCTTGGCTACTTTTAAATTAATAGGCTGGGATGTAAGCCCGGCAACACTAAAAGGTGGAATCGTGTATTCACCCTCGGCGCGGGTCATTAACTTTACTGACCACGTAGTTTGTTTATTAATGCTGCCATTAATAATATTTGTTCGTGAACTTAAGCTTGTAGGTCCAACAACAAAATCTTTAAGTAGTGCTGATGTGTCAGGTTGCTGGCCTTTAACTGTATCGTCTACTGTTATGTTGAGCATAAAAAATTCACCTGCAAGTACAGGGTTTTTATCTACGCTAGCTTCTAACTTGGTGGCGGCCCATGTTGGCATCGCACTTAATAGCAATAAACAGCAAAATAATCGCATTACCATGATTTTTCTACTCCTGTAGGGCGACGTTGATATTGTCTTTTTTGGGCTTCTAATTGCATTTTATTCCGTAATAAAATTGCCGGGTCGTCCGGTACTTTTCTTAATAACTGATTAAGCTGCTGCGCTTTTTCTTTCTCTTCGTTGGTAAGCTCACGTGCCTGTGCTTGAGCAGCTTGTTGCTGTGCATTTTGCTTTTGCTCATCCGTTAACGCTTGTTCAGTAGCACCTTGTGGCTGTGCGTTTTGCGGTTCTTGTTCAGACTCTTTTTGTGCTTGCTCAGTTTGTTGCTCTGCTTGCATGTCAGGTTCATTTTGCTCTGAGTCTGATTGCTCATTTTTATCTTTATCAGACTCGTCGGGTTTACCTTGCTGATCTTGTGATTGTTCGCCCTGGTTTTCACCTTCTTGAGATTCGCTTTTTTCACCATCGCTTTGCTGCTGATCTTGCTTTGATTGATCATTTTGCTGTTGGTTTTGCTCATCTTTGTTTTGCTCGTTTTGAGAGTCACCGTTTTGATCTTGCTGGTCTTGTTGCTTTTGCTGATTTAAAAGCTGTTCAACAAGTGCTTGGTTGTCGGCGGCTTCACTAAAATCGCTTTGTAGGTTTTGTGCTTGTTTATAAGCGTCAATAGCCTGCTCAAGCTGGCCCGCTTTTGCAAGTGCATTACCATAATTGTATAAACCAGAGGCCGACTTATCTTTGCTAAACGCATTAAGCGCCTCTTCAAAGTTGCCTTGCTGGTATAAAGCCGCACCTTTTAATTTACTTGAATCGGCATTGGCTGCGCTTTCAAAATCTTTATTTTGATATGCATCTAGCGCTTGCTGATCGGTATTTTTTAAAAACGCGGGTAGCTCTACGGCGTAGGCCTGTTGCTGTGGTAAAAAACTCAATACTAAAAAAGCACCTACAAAAGCTGCGTTTCTAAATAAATATAAACCTAAAGGCAATAAAATAAGTAAGCCATAAATACCTGCATCTATTCGCCAAAGTGCATGGCTTTGCTTTTCATCTTTTAACAGCTCGCTATTTGCATTTGGTGCAAACGCTGCAATGTCGCTACTGCTAGGCTGGTAACTTGCATATTTGCCACCGCTGTTGCTGGCAAGGCCTTTTAATTGCGATGAGTTAAGAGTAGGCACTACAATTTGCCCATAGCGGTCTTTTAAAAAGCCGCCTTCAGGTAATTTTATTGGCGCACCTTGGGCAGTACCTACACCGTAAATATTTAAGCGGTATTGGCTGTTGTTAGTAAAGTCACTTACATCGCTTTGCTCAGTTTGATCTATGCCATCGGTAACTAAAATTATGTCGCCATCAATATAACCTGCTTGAGTTAAAAGCTCTTTTGCCATATCAAGCCCGGCTAAAACATTAGAGCCTTTGTCAGGCATTATGTCGGGGCTCAAACTTGGTATTAAATTGGCAAGTGTAGTGGCGTCGTTAGTTAAAGGAGAAATAGTAAATGCGCTACCTGCGTAGGCAACTAAGGCTGTATCGCCTTCTTTAAATAGCTCAATCATATCGAGTGCTTTAAAGCGCGATTGCGTTAAACGGTTTGGTAAAATGTCGGTACTGTACATTGAATACGACATATCCATAACGATTACGCGAGCGCTTTTACTTTGAAATACGGGCACTTGTTTTTCTTCAAAGCTAGGGCCTGCACTAAATAAAATACCTAAACAGTAAAATACAGCAATAAGCCAAAGCGGTTGGCTAGTTTTAGTGTTTGATTCGCTCATAATAAACGACGCCAAATGAGGAGCGATTAAGTTATCTGCTGTCGTTTTTTTATGTTTAATAAACGCGACAAAAAATAGCGCTACAGCAGGTATTAAAAGCCACAAAACAGCTGGGCGAATAAATTCGAAATCCATTAGTTAGGCTCCTTAAGTGCACGCAAAGTACTTATCATTACTTTTAAGCTAATGAGTAAAATAGCAATCAGTAGTGGGTAGTAAAATAGTGAGCTTTGTGGGCGAAATGTTTGTTCATCAGCACTTATTGGCTCTAATTTATCAAGCTCAGCGTATATTTGCTGAAGGCCGGCTACATCTTTTGCTCTAAAGTATAAGCCGCCTGTTTGCTCCGCTACTTGTTTTAGTAAGCTTTCATCTAAGCTGCCACCACTTGAACCCCCCATATTAAATAGGCTAAAGCCGCGTGGGTTATCTGAGCCTACACCTATGGTATATACTTTAATACCTTCTTCGCGGGCAAGGAGTAGGGCATCTTCTGGTTTTAAATTACCGGCTGTGTTTTGCCCATCGGTTAAAAGCACCACAATTCGATTACTTTTATCTTTATTAGCAAAACGTTTTACCGATAAACCTAGTGCATCGCCAATAGCCGTGGCGCGCCCTACCAAGCCAATTTGAGATTCGCTGAGCATTTTACTTACTGTTTTCACGTCGCGCGTAAGTGGTGTTTGTAAAAATGCGGTGTCGCCAAATAATATCAAGCCAAGCCTGTCGCCTTGGCGCTGTTCTATAAAGTCGCTCAATACAGCTTTTACCATAGTGAGGCGGTCAACATACTGGCCGTTGTAGGCCATGTCTTGTTCGGTCATAGATCCTGATAAATCAACCGCGAGCATTATATCGCGCCCTTCATTAGGTAATGAAATAGGCTCGTCTAACCACGTTGGGTTTGCAGCCGCTGTTACAAGTAATAACCATAAAATCCATTCGAAAACATTTAACTTACGTGCACCTTGCTCAAGGCTATGCGTGGTTAAGTTGTGTTTAGCAAAGCTAGGAATGCGAAGGCGCGTTTGTGCGCTAGTTGCAGCCGGTTTTAATAATAAAAGTAATAAAGGCAGTGGCAGTAATAAAAATAACCAGGGCCAGCTAAATTCAAACATGTACTGACTCCTTTAGTTTAAATTGTTTAATACCTTGGCGAAACTTGTCACTTAGTGCTTCGTTTGCTTGCTCGGTATTATAAAGGCTGAGTATTTCTTGTTCGCTAAAGCTTAAGCCGGTTAACGCATTAAGCGTATTGCACCAATTAGTTGTTGATTGTGCAGCTAGGCGTTTATCGTAATACTCAATAACAAGGCGTTTTAAAATAATATGAAGCTTGAGCGGGTTTTGCTCTGTTTTACTTAAGTCTATTGCGTAACGTTTTGGTTTTTTAAATTTGTGATTTTTGTAAAACCAAAAAGCAGCTGCACAGGTTGCTATAAATAGCAGGGTAATAATAACCCACCAAGCAGGGGCGAGTGGCCACCAACTTACTTGGCTTGGTGCTATTATGTCGTGCAGGCCGTCGAGTGGATTGGGTTGCATGGTTACTTTCTCACTAATTGCAGTTCAAGCGGGCTGGCTGCATTGAATGATATTAAATTAAGGCCTGATTTAGTTAAGCGATTAAGGCGAGTGCTAAATGCGTGTTTGGCATTTTTTGCAAAGCGTTCTCTAAAACTGTTATCCATTAGCGGAAGGGCAAAGTCTTGGTTATTTGCACTTACCGTAACCGTTTGTTTAAACGCAGGGAGCTGATGCTCAAACGGGTCACTTATATGACAGCCTATTAGTTCGCAGTGGCGGCTTAAAATTTCTAATTGCTTAAAGCTTGCATCATCTAGGGCATTAAAATCAGAGACTAAATACACTAAGCTGCCTGGTTTAGCTAAGTGGTTAAGGCGTTTTAAATTATCGCTAAAGTTGTTAGTGGCTTGTTTGTCTATATTGTTAAGTGCTTGGTGGTGGTTGTCGCATAGGTTATGGCAAAGTTTAAGAACGGCTTTTTCGCGTGCGCTTGGCTTAAGTTCTAAATGCGAGTGCTGGTTAAACACAATGCCGCCAATTCTATCACCGCGCTGACACGCCGACCAAGCAACTAGCGCGCTAATGTGCGCAGCCTGTACCGACTTAAGCAGCAGCTTTGAGCCAAATAGCATTGAGTTTGAAAAATCAGTAAATACAAAAACTGGGCGCTCTTTTTCTTCTTGAAAAAGCTTTGTATGGGTTTCGCCGGTGCGCGCTGTTACTCGCCAGTCAATAGAGCGAATATCATCGCCTTGCTGGTAATGGCGCACTTCGGCAAACTCCATTCCTCGGCCTTTATGTGGCGCAAGGTATTGCCCAGTTAAACTATTTTTAATTTTAACTTTTGGTGCAAGCTCGAGTAACTGTGCTTTTGCTTTGTAATACATCAGCTCTTTTAGTGCTAAATTTACACCGTGGCTATGGCTTTCTTTCAGCCATGCCTGAGGGTCTAATTGTTTTTGCATAACTTATGGTACGGCTACAAGTTCAACAATTCGGCTTATTACCTGATCTTTAGTAATGCCATCGGCCTGTGCTTCGTAGCTTAAAATAATACGGTGGCGCAGTACATTATGCACAACGGCTTGAATGTCATCGGGAGCTACAAAATCGCGGCCGTTTAACCAAGCGTGAGCTCGGGCACATTTATCCAGTGCAATAGTTGCACGTGGGCTTGCGCCAAATTCTATCCAACGACCCAGTTGCTCATCTAGTTGCGCGCCTTCTCGTGTTGCAATAATAAGCTGTACTAAATACTGCTCAAGAGGCTCGGCTAAATACAAACCTAAAATTGCTTGGCGGGCAGCAAATAAATCGCTTTGGCTAATTTTTTGTAAAACAGCTTGCTGCTCTTTTAATGCTTCACCTCGAGTTAGGCGTAAAATGTCTAGCTCGTGCTCGGCGCCCGGATAACCAATACTTAAATGTAATAAAAAGCGGTCAAGCTGTGCTTCTGGCAGCGGGTAAGTACCTTCTTGCTCTAGCGGGTTTTGGGTTGCCATAACCATAAACAAATCGCTAAGCGGATAGGTGTTTTTACCTACTGTAACTTGGCGCTCTGCCATGGCTTCTAGTAGTGCTGATTGTACTTTCGCTGGGGCACGGTTTATTTCATCTGCTAAAATAAGATTATGAAACAAAGGGCCTTTTTCAAATACAAACTCGCTGGTTTGTTGGCGGTATATATCGGTGCCTGTTACGTCTGCAGGTAATAAGTCAGGCGTAAATTGTACACGTTGAAACGAGCCTTCAATCCCTTTAGCGAGCGCATTTACAGCACGCGTTTTTGCAAGCCCTGGAGGGCCTTCTACTAATAAATGGCCGTCGGCTAAAATTGCAATAAGTAGTGCTTGAGTGAGCTCTGGCTGGCCAATAATCTGTGTATCTAAGTACGTTTTTAATTGTGAAAATGCGTTAGCTGCCATAATAAGTAGACTGTCCTCGTCAGCTTGGGTTGTACCTAAATTGTTTTAGGTAATAAATTCTGACCTAGTTATAAGGTTTATAATTGAGTAACTCAAGAGTTAGACTTAATTTTTCAAAATAGTTCGTTATTTTTTAACGGTTTTTAGCGTACCACAAAACTTTGTAAAAACGCGTAAAAAAGCCTATTGTGGTAGCCAATATTAAGTACTATGTATATATGTACTTATAGTGCTTTTGTATAAATTTGTGTTTATCTATTGGCTTTAGCACACGGGTTGTTTAGAATCGAGGAAAACAAACAGGTCAGACCTGTCAGCGGGAGAGCATAAATGTCTGAGCAAAACATACTAAAAACACCAAAGGGCGACCGTATTGCCATAGTTAGCGGCTTACGTACTCCTTTTGCAAAACAAGCAACAGCGTTTCACCATGTACCAGCCCTAGATATGGGTAAATTGGTGGTTAACGAAATGCTTGAACGATTAAATTTCGACAAGTCAGAAATCGATCAACTTGTATTTGGTCAAGTAGTACAAATGCCAGAAGCGCCAAATATTGCACGTGAAATTGTTTTAGGTACGGGTATGCCTGTAGGCGTAGACGCGTATTCTGTATCGCGTGCATGTGCTACCAGCTTTCAGGCCATTGCTAATGTAGCTGAATCTATTATGGCAGGATCTGTAAATGTGGGTATTGCCGGTGGCGCCGACTCATCTTCAGTATTGCCTATTGGTGTAAGTAAAAAACTGGCAGGCAGCTTAGTTGATTTAAACAAAGCCCGTACATTAGGCCAGCGTTTACAAATATTCTCAAAACTACGTTTAAAAGATTTATTACCAGTGCCCCCTGCGGTTGCTGAGTACTCAACAGGCCTTTCAATGGGGCAAACTGCTGAGCAAATGGCTAAAACACATAACATTAGCCGTGAAGATCAAGATGCACTTGCGCATCGCTCGCACTCACTTGCAACCCAAGCATGGGCTGATGGCAAGTTAAAAGATGAAGTAATGACGGCGCACTTACCGCCATACAAAAGCTTTATTGAAGAAGATAATAACATTCGTAAAAATTCAACGGTTGAAGGCTACGCTAAACTTAAACCGGTATTTGACCGTCAACATGGCTCAGTGACCGCAGCAAACGCAACACCTTTAACTGATGGTGCAGCAGCGGTACTGATGATGAGCGAAAGCAAAGCAAAAGCACTAGGCTACGAAATTTTAGGTTATGTACGTAGCTTTGCGTTTTCGGCTATTGGTGTAGAAAAAGACATGCTAATGGGTCCAGCGCACTCAACGCCTATCGCACTAGATAGAGCGGGTATTACACTTGCTGATTTAGATTTAATCGAAATGCACGAAGCGTTTGCATCGCAAACACTTGCCAATATGAAAATGTTTGCATCAGATAAGTTTGCGCAAGAGCAACTTGGTCGTAGCAAAGCAATTGGCGAAATTAACATGGATAAGTTTAACGTTAACGGCGGCTCTTTAGCATATGGTCACCCATTTGCTGCAACAGGTGCTCGCTTAATTACGCAAAGCTTACACGAGCTTAAACGTCGTGGTGGCGGTTTAGCATTAACAACAGCGTGTGCTGCTGGTGGTTTAGGTGCAGCCTTTGTATTGGAGAGCGCGTAATGTCAGATTCAGTATTTAATTTAACGGTAGATGAAAACAAAATTGCCGTAGTAACCATTAATGTGCCGGGTGAGAAAATGAACACCCTGCGCGACTCATTCGCTGATGACTTAAAAGCTTTACTTGAAGCGGCTAAGCAAGAGTCAGTAAAGGGTATGGTATTTATAAGTGGTAAAAGTGATAACTTTATCGCGGGCGCTGATGTAAAAATGCTTGATAGCGTGCAAAAGCGTGAAGATGCTTTAGCAATTAGTGAGCTTTGTCATCAAGCCTTTTTTGATATGACAAAACTACCTTATACAACAGTAAGTGCAATACATGGTGCGGCGCTTGGTGGTGGTTTAGAGTTTGCTTTAGCGTGTGATTACCGCGTAGGCACAGATAGCGATATTACTAAAGTAGGCCTTCCTGAAGTACAACTTGGTTTATTGCCAGGTGGCGGCGGTACGCAGCGTTTAACTAAAATTGTAGGCATTCAAAAAGCACTAGAGTGGATGCTAACAGGTAAGCAGATTCGTCCTAAGCAAGCTAAAAAAGCGGGCGTATTAGACGACGTTGTGCCACAAAGTGTATTGTTAAAAGTCGCTAAAGAATTTGCAGCTAAGAAAAAGCCACAGGATAAAGAACCTAGGCTAGATAAAGTAAGCAAGTTATTAGAGTCAAACCCGTTTGGCCGTAACTTTATCTTTAAAAAGGCGAAAGAAAACGTACTTAAAAAAACCGGCGGACATTACCCAGCACCGCTTGCAATTATTAAGGCTGTGCGTGCAAGTGTAGAGCTTGATAAATTAAAAGCATATAAAACAGAGGCTGAAAGCTTTGCAACACTTGTAATGAGTAATGAGTCTAAAGCGCTTCGTAGTATTTTCTTTGCAACCACTGAAATGAAAAAAGAGTGGCGCAACGATTATGCGCCGGCTATTAGTAAAACAGCCGTTTTAGGTGGTGGCTTAATGGGTGCTGGTATTGCACATGTAAGCGCAGTAAAAGCCAAAGTACCTGTGCGTATTAAAGATGTAGCAGAGCAGGGCATTAGTAATGCCATGAACTACACCTACAAAATTTTAGATAAGCGCCTTAAGCGCCGTATTATGTCTAAAGCTGATATGCAGTTAACCATGAACCGTATTACCGGTACAACTGACTACAGCGGCTTTAAACACATTGATTTAGTAGTAGAAGCTGTATTTGAAGACCTAGCCTTAAAGCAGGGGATGGTTGCTGATATAGAGCAGCAATGTCAAAGCAATACTATTTTTGCTAGTAACACGTCATCACTGCCTATTTCACAAATTGCAGCACAGGCGCAGCGTCCAGAAAACGTGATTGGCCTGCATTACTTCTCGCCAGTTGAAAAAATGCCACTAGTGGAAATTATTCCTCATGAAGGGACTTCACAAGAGACCATTGCGCGTGTAGTTAACTTTGCTCGTAAGCAAGGTAAAACGCCAATTGTGGTAAAAGACATGGCTGGTTTTTACGTAAATCGTATTTTAGCGCCTTATGTAAATGAAGCGGCTAATTTAATGCTTGCCGGTGAGCCAATTGAAAAAATAGATGCAGCGCTTGTAGAGTTTGGCTTCCCAGTGGGGCCGCTTGCTTTACTTGACGAAGTAGGGATTGATATAGGATCTAAAATTGCCCCAATTCTTGAAAAAGAACTAGGCGAACGATTTAAAGCACCAGATGCATTTTCTCGTATGATTGATTCAAAACGCCTAGGCCGTAAAACGGGTCGTGGTTTTTATGAGTACGATAAAAAGAGCAAGAAAGTTGACGAGTCTGTCTATGAGCTATTAGGTGTAACACCTGCACCGCGTTTAAATAAAAGCG
The DNA here is from genome assembly GCF_900239935.1 of Pseudoalteromonas carrageenovora IAM 12662. Lineage (NCBI taxonomy): Bacteria > Pseudomonadati > Pseudomonadota > Gammaproteobacteria > Alteromonadales > Pseudoalteromonadaceae > Pseudoalteromonas > Pseudoalteromonas carrageenovora. The sequence goes on along the minus strand of NZ_LT965928.1, from coordinate 2,566,103 downwards.
AAATTGCTAAGCGTTGTGTATCTCAAATGCTTAACGAAGCCGTACGTTGTTTAGATGATGGCATTATTGCAAGCCCACGTGATGGCGACATTGGCGCTATATTTGGCATTGGCTTCCCACCGTTTTTAGGTGGGCCGTTTAGCTACATGGATAAACTTGGCGCAAGTAAAGTAAGCTCTGACATGTCTACTTTAGCTAACAGCAATGCGAACTTTGCTCCGTGCGATACGTTGGTTGCAATGGCAAACTCAGGCGCTACATTTTACAATGTGCAAACAGCCACTGATGAGCCAAGCTCAGCCACAATTGAAGAGCAAGTAATACACGCTGAATCTTCTGATAAGCAAAATGAAGAAAGCGTAGTAGAGTCACCAAAACAAGACTCTTAACAGCTGCTTTAATAAAAACCGCATTTATATGCGGTTTTTTTATGCCTGCTATTAATAGATACATAATACCAATCCGCAATAATACTTAATTATTTTGCTTTACTATGAATACGTTTTCCCATTCCCAAAATCGATTAATTAAGTGAATTAGTATGCTATGTGTTAGCGTAATTACTTAGTACGTAGGTAAATAAGGGAATTAATGCAGTTATTTACACCCAGATTAACAATGCGCCAATTACAAAGTCGCGACTGGACGCTATTTTTGCAATTACACAGAGAACCACAAGTGCTGCGTTATTGTTACGACATGCCTAGTGAGGCCTTTGTACGCAATCGATTTGAACAGCGCCTAGGTAATTGGGATACAAGCTCTCGAGACCCATTGTGTTTAGTTGTAACAGATAAGGTTTCAGATGTTTTGCTTGGGGTAACAGGTTTTACTTATGATGGAGATACAGCAGAGCTTGGGTACTTATTTATGCCAGAGTATTTTGGCTATGGTTATGCCACAGAATCTTTAAGGGCTGTGATAGATTGGGCATGGAATGAGTGCAAAATAAGCCAGTATAAAGCTGTGGTAACACGTGGGAATATTAATTCTGAAAAGGTACTGAGTAAGTGTGGTTTAACGCATACAGAAACGCTTGCAAGCTCCCATAGCATTAGTGGTAAGCTGTATGATGATTTAATTTATACACTGAAGCTTTAGGGTATTTTAATGGGCTAGTAACGCCTAGCCCAAAAATGCCTACAAATGAAGTAAAATAGCTTGTCGGTCTTTTTCTGGCATGTTTTCTACTACTAAACTGAATGAGTTATCAATCATTCGCTCAATTTCACCTTGTGGAATTGTGCCGTCTAGAATAACAGTGTTCCATAAACGTTTGTTCATATGATAACCAGGGATCACCGCTGGGAAAATGTCACGCAACGAAAGCGCCTCGTCAGGATCACACTTTAAATTAAGCCACCAAATAACTTCTCCATCATCGTTTGTTTCACCATCATTGCCAACAGCAAGAGTAGCAAACATTTTATGATTCACTTTATAAACGTCAACCTCTTGCGCAAATGGTTTAGTAACCTGCACAAGTGGTTTTTTAATTAAATACTCATGTACTTTAGTCTGGTCCATGATCCATTCCTTGAAGTCATACTCGGTAAAGCTACCATAGCAGTTTTTTGTTCATTTGATTATATGTATTTTAGTATAAATTAGAATTTTGCAAGCTAATACAACCTAATACAGTAAATGTATATTATAAGATCAACTTAATTGTTGAACAAAATCTAGTTCGTGGTATGTTTCTGCCAATCACAAAAATAATAGGAATACACACATGCCAAAGGCGAGTGAAGTTAAAAAAGGTACGGCTATTGATTTTAATAATCGTGTTTTAGTTGTAAAAGATATTGTGCGCTCTGTGCCGCAGGGTCGTGCAGGTGGTAGCTTATACCGTATGCGTTTATACGATGTAGTAACCGGTGCTAAAGTGGACGAAACATTTAAAGACAGTGATATGTTAACGCTTGCCGACCTTACTCGTCGTGAAGTGATGCTTTCGTATGTAGATGGCGATGAATATGTGTTTATGGATAATGAAGACTACACGCCGTATAACTTAAATAAAGATGCAATAGCAGAAGAAATTCAATTCGTTAATGAAGAAACGCAAGGCGTACACGTAATTGTTATTGATGGCGCTCCGGTAGGCCTTGATTTACCTTCAAGTGTTGAACTTGTTGTTGAAGAAACAGACCCTTCAATTAAAGGTGCTTCAGCAAGTGCTCGCTCTAAACCAGCAAAGCTTTCTACTGGCTTAACTATTTCTGTACCAGAGCATATTTCTACAGGCGATCGCATCCGTATTAATACAGTAGAACACAAATTTATGGGTCGTGCTGAAAAGTAATACCAAACCTTTAGCCCATATAAATACAGGGCTCAAAGTAAAAAGGGAGTAACATTAGTTACTCCCTTTTTATGTGTTTTTTTAATACGGCTAGCTTGCTTGCTGCTCGTCGTCTTTAATTGGCGCTATATTATCAGCTTTCTTATTTTTTGTAGGTGCCTTAGCTGCTGCAGGCTCTTTGCCACCTTTAAGTACTGCCATAAAGTCATCTTTACTTTTTGCAATTTCAAGTGCTAATGATTCGACTTGTTGCTCGCTTAACGGCACATCTACCTTTTCTAACATCAATTCAAGTGACTCAGCTATATCCAGCATTTTGTCATAGGCATCAGCTTCTTTTTTGGTAGTAAACGTCATGCGCTCAACTCCGTTTCGTTCTACAACATATTTAACAACAACAGCCATGATTTCTCCTGCAAGCTTGCGTGGTACTGTGGTTTATAAAAAACCATTATATTACTGTTTTTATGTACAGTAATGGTTTGCGAAGGATTTTGCAAGCTAAGAGTATTGATTTTCGCTGTCTTAAATTTGACAAAAAACTGTAACTTTACTTTAGTTAAGCAATCACTTGTTGTGCCAGCTGCATTTTCAGGATTTCGGATCATGGTGATAATGCGTTTAGGTACTCTTTAAGTGACGAACTTTTTGTTCCTTGTTTATTGACTTTCCTGAGCAATATTTAAAAACTCATAAAAGAGTAATAAGGACGAACAAATGAAAACTATAAAAAGCTTACTAGTTGTGGGGTTACTATTTTTACTGCCGATTACTGCTGTAAACGCGCAATTACCGGAAGTAACAAAGCAAATGCCACAGTTTGAGACCGTGAGTATAAATAACGCTGATACAAAGGTGCTTGCTCAGTTACCGGGGATTGGCGAAAAAAAAGCTCAAGCCATAGTTGATTATCGCCAAGAAAACGGTGATTTTGAAAATTTAAGTGATTTATCAAATGTTAAAGGTATTGGTAAAAAGTTATTAGAAAAACTAGAAGGTAAAATATCGCTTTAGATAAGCAGGTATGACCAGAGCGCTAACTGCTCTGGTTATATTGTTTTAATGCTTCAGCTAGATGTTTTTTTGCAAAGTTAATTTCGATAGGTGTAGTGAGTAATGGGTAGCAAAGCCCGCCAATAATTAAAAACGGAATTAAAATCCACCCTTTGAACACAGTAAATATTAAAAACAATGGGCTAAGCAGTACTAGCTTTATAATACGCAGTAACACTCTATCAGTAGGTGAAAGCATGCTTAAAGACAAAGCAATTACCTGCTGACGCTGGCGAATTTTTAGCTGTTTTAATTCATCTATTTGGCTAGAAAAAAAGGTGAACATATTAAATCGTCTTTTTAATTAATAAACGGCAAGTTACTAAAATAAATAACGTTACAGTAAATAATGCAAATATGATTTCCATCCAAGCTGGCATACTTAAGCTCGCAAATTGCCAATCTATATTGCCACAATCACCTGTTGCTTGAAAAAAACTTGGGATCCACTCGTGCAGCGGCATAAACGATGGGAAGTTTGGTTCAAACTCACAGCTAAATGCAAAAGGATCTGTAGTGGTTTGCATATCGATATGTTCACGGGCGATTAGGTAACCCCAAATACTCGATACACCCCACACTAAATATGCAAAGGCTCTTACAAGTTTGTTTTGAGGTTTAGCCGAGCCAATAATACCTGCGCCTAATAAACCTAACACAGCGGTACGCTGATAGATGCACATAATGCACGGCGCTAAGCCCATCTGGTATTGAAAAAATAGTGCGGTGACTTCTAGTAAAAATACAATGCCAGTAAATAACAACCATGGTGTACGTTGAGTGGGGAGGTGTGCGAGCCAGTTCATAAAAATTCCGCATTTAAATAAGACGTTAGATTATGTACTAGGATAAAGTAAGCAGCAACAAAAAGGAAAAAAAAGCTACCGAAGTCGCTTTTTTTAAGATGAGCTAAATGGTTGCTTACAACAACTCCTACCTTAGCTAATTGATACTCAATAACTAGTGCGAATAAATATTTTGATTATATCGCTCTACCTTTACATTTTATGTGAGCAGTTCTCAAAGGTGCCTAAATATTCAAGTAAAACGCGCTGTTATTAAGGTGTATCTTTTTATTTTTACTATACATAGTCACTGGCAAGCTAATGTATATATAAAATTAAGCATAACAAATTAATTAATAGTAACTATGTACCTACAATGAACGTTAGTAAGCTAAAAATACAAATATGACTATTTTATGCAAAGTTAAATTTGAACATTTGCTAATTTGAAATTTCTACTCATTTGCTTGGCTAATATAACTTACTTTACTTGTTAGTTGTGTTTCGTCTGGTACAATCAGTCAGTTATTCGTGAAAAACGATAAGTGTTGATTAATTCGAGTGGGAATTGAATGAGAATTTTTAAAGCGAAAAGCCCAGCAGGTTTTGCTGAAGAATATATAGTTGAGTCTATTTGGAATGGCGATTTCCCTCCAGGTTCAATTCTACCAGCAGAGCGAGAGCTTTCAGAGTTAATTGGCGTAACAAGAACAACTTTACGTGAAGTTTTGCAGCGTTTAGCGCGCGATGGCTGGTTAACCATTCAGCATGGCAAACCAACTAAAGTAAATAACTTTTGGGAAACATCGGGCTTAAATATACTTGAAACACTAGCGCGCCTAGATGAAGACAAAATGCCAGAGCTTACAGATCAGCTTTTATCTGCGCGAACGAATATAAGTGCTATCTATACACGTGCCGCTATTAAGTTAAACCCAGAACGTGTAATTGAAATTTTATCAGAAAGTGATGAGTTAGAAGATACAGCTCAAGCATTCGCTGATTACGATTATAAAGTACATCACGAACTTGCCGTTGCAGGTAACAATCGTATTTATGTACTTATATTGAACGGCTTTAGAGGTTTTTACTTTAAGATTGGTTGTCATTACTTTTCAGATGCGGGTACTCGCGAGTTAGCTCGTCAGTTCTACAAGGATTTAACTGTTCTTGCTCAAAACAGAGAGCATGACGGAGCTATTTCGATGATGCGTAAGTTTGGCCATCAAACTGGCGAAATTTGGCAAAAAATTCGTGATGATATGCCTTCCGATATAATGGATTAAATTGATATTAAAAACCTGCATTTGCAGGTTTTTTTGTATCTCTAATGCAGTATTTACTTATGTTCGGTATTTTCGATTGCTCATATCGCTAAATACGATTGTTCTTTTATATCGAATAACTCTAGAATGCTAAATAATTATATGTTTGCGCTATTGGTTTTTAATTTTTAGTGCCCATATAACTATCAGTATTGCGTTAGCAATCTAAAACAAACTCAAAATATTTGGAGAATAAAATGGGTGTATTAGTAGGCCGCCAGGCACCAGACTTTACCGCTGCAGCTGTTCTAGGTAACGGTGAAATTGTAGATAGCTACAACCTTCACGAAACTATTAAAGGTAAAAAAGCAGTAATCTTCTTTTACCCACTAGATTTCACGTTTGTATGTCCTTCTGAACTTATCGCATTTGATAAGCGTTTTGAAGAATTTAAAAAGCGTGGCGTAGAAGTAATTGGTGTTTCTATCGATTCACAATTCTCACATAACGCATGGCGTAACACGCCTGTAGCTGACGGCGGTATTGGTAAAGTTCAATACGCACTAGTTGCAGACGTTAAACACGAAATCTGTAAAGCATACGACGTTGAGCACCCAGAAGCGGGTGTTGCATTTCGTGGTTCTTTCTTAATCGATGAAGAAGGTAACGTACGTCACCAAGTAGTGAACGATTTACCACTAGGCCGTAACATCGACGAAATGATCCGTATGGTTGACGCTTTAGCATTTCACAGCGAAAACGGCGAAGTTTGCCCAGCTGGTTGGACTGAAGGTAAAAAAGGTATGGACGCAAGCCCTGAAGGTGTTGCTAAATTCCTATCTGAAAACGAAGGCGAGCTATAATTTAGCCCTTTGCTTTTAATAAAAAACCGCCAAATGGCGGTTTTTTTGTTTTAAGCATAGCCCATTTTAAATGGGTTTTAGCTAATTAAAACGAGAAGCTAACTTTAGTATAGAAGTAACGGCCTCTAGGGTTGTGTACACCTGAAGCATAACCGTATAAATCAGCGTCACCATCACCAATTGCAAATGGTGGCTCTTCATCAAATAAGTTATTTACACCTAACGATACTTTAGTTGAGTCAGTAACACGGTAAGACGTTTGTAAGTCTACCAATGTTTGCGAATCAACCATGCGTGATGTATTGCTATCAAAGTCTAAATTACCGTCAAAATCAATATCAGGAGTATCTTCAAACTCACCTACATAACTGATGTTTACGTTTGTATTAAACTCGCCAATTTCCCAGTTTGTAGAGAAAATCCAGCGGTGCTCTGGATAGCCATACTCACCGGTGTAATCACGACCATCTTTTTCAAATTTATCTTGGTAAGCCCATTCTAGGTTAAATTTAAGCAAACCTAGGTCATCAAGTGAGTGATTGTAGTTAGCTGAAACATCAATCCCAGATACTTCTTGCGAAGAAACGTTTTCAAATGTGCTGTAAATTTTTTGAATTGTTCCTAAGCTGTCGCCACCTGTAGGTGCTAAACGCACACATACAGTGCTATCTTGGTTATTACACTCAGAGTTATAAATTGGACCAAACTCTTGCTCATCAATTTTGTTATCTTGAGTGATGCTCCACACATCAATACTTAAACCGAATTCAGCTGTAGGCGCCCAAATGAAGCCTACATTCCATGATTCTGATTCTTCAGCTTCAAGATCAGGGTTACCAGCAAATTCAATATTGTAATCAAGTGCATCACAATCCAGGCCGGTTGCTTCACAGCGGTATGTATCTACAAAGAATTGGCTTTCTTGAGATGGACCCAAACCAACTTGTGCCAAAGAAGGCGCTCTAAAACCTTGTGCCCAAGAGCCACGTACTGTGATTTCATCAGTAGGTGCCCAGCGAAGAGCTACTTTAGGATTCGTTGTTGTACCAAAGTCACTGTAGTCATCGTAACGACCAGCAAGTTGTAGCTCTAAATTATCAGCAAGAGGGATAGAAAACTCAACATAGGCTGCGTATTGTTCACGATCTGCAGACGCAGATACAGACTCAGTACCGAATATTAAACCACGTTGAAATTGATCATCAGGAATGTCATTAACGTCTTCTTCACGGTATTCAATACCTGCTGCCATCATTACTACGTCATCGCCAAAAGTAAAAGCTTCGCCTGTAATGTTTGCATCAAAAGAGGTCATATGAGACTCACCACGACGCACTAAGCTTGTTGTAATACGATCAATTACAGCAGGGTCGTTGTATGTGCCACCAAATGGGTTGTAGTTTCCTGCATCAATTTCTTGTTGTAAGAAATCAGTACGAACCCAGCCTTGTGTTCTATCACCTGTTTGAAGAGATTTACTACGGCCTTTTTGTACCGCGGTTTCCCAGCTCCAGTCGTTAAATTCACCTCTAAGCCCTGCAACAAAGCGAAGCGTATCTGATTCAATATCCCATTGGCGTGCGCCAGCATCAACGGTACGGTAACGACCAATTTGAATGTCTTCACCAAATGGATTGTTAGGGTGATTCGCTGGGACAGTTAAGCCTGCATCTTCATCAAGTGGAGTAGGGGCTCCGGCTGCAACAGACGTATTGTGCTGTACTGCCATTTCTAAAAAGCCTGTAATGCCATTGTCAAAGTTATATTCAAATTGAGAAATAGCACCTACGCGCTCAGACTCTGGTGCAATATAACCGTATGGGCCGTAATCAAATAAACAACTACCGCTTGAAGTTGCGTTTTCTGCAGGACAAGCCGGATCAATTGTTTTAACACCATCTACATAAAAATATCCCGGGAAACCACGAGATGAGCGAAAATCCTCACCCCCATAAGGTGACTGATTTGCTGTACCTAAGCTGCCCATTTCATCAGATGATAGTGAGGTGTTTTTAAAGTAATCAATGATCACAGAAGCACTACTTTTCTCGCTAGTAGTACCCCATACTAAGCTTGCTGTTGTTTCTTCATAGCTTGGGCCATCAGTACCACCGTAGCCTAAATTAACTTCAACACCGTCAATGTCTTTTTTCAAGATAACGTTTACAACACCGGCTACTGCGTCTGAGCCGTAAATAGCAGATGCGCCATCTTTTAAAATATCTATACGCTCAATTGCTGATACAGGTATGCTGTTGATATCTACAAATGAGTTTGTGATACCTTCGGCAAATGCACTAATAGATACACGGCGGCCATTGATTAGTACGAGCGTAGCATCAGCACCTAAACCACGTAAACTAACAGCAGCAGACCCATTTGCAGTTGAATCTTGGTTGTTACCACGTGTAGAGAAGGTACCGCTACCCGCTACAGGCATTCTTTCGAGGAGTTGTTGTAGGTTGTCATAACCCATGTTCTCAATATCAGCTCTTCCGATTGATTGAACCGGAGAGGGCCCTTCGATATCTGAACGTTTAATTCGTGAGCCAGTTACTTCAATGCGCTCTACTTTTTTAGCTTCTTCAGCAGCGTAAGTTGTTGTTGTAAAACCTGCTGAAAGTGCGATTGTTGCACCTGCAATTAAGCTAGGTGTAAATGCAGTTGATTGCTTCATCCTTAAGTCCTTGTTGATATGTTATAAATTTAGTTGCTCAATACCAATCCTTTTTAAATTGTTAAATAAATCCCATATTTAAGCGGATTGATATAACAAGCGACGACATTAATATCATGTAACTTAAGTGTTAGCAATTAGACTCAAATGTGATTTTAGTATGGCTTTTAGTATGTTTTTGGATGATTTTAAAACAGATGTTAAGCGCTGAAGAAGGTTGAAATAGGCGTATATGCTTTATTTTGGAAATAAAAAATACAGCCTAAATGAGAGTAATAATTAAATTAATTAATTCACAATAAAAGTGTAATAAATTATTTACATATATGCTCTGTGTGAATAGTAATCTTGTTGTATATTAATAAAACAAATAATAGTTAACTTTTTTATAAAAAAACGCCTAACTTAGTTAGGCGCTGTACTTATACTTTGTGCTTCATTAAACGTTCTTTTTCGCGAGACCAATCTTTATTTTTTCCATCTTCGCGTTTGTCATGCATTTTTTTACCTTTCGCTAAATGAAACTCTAGTTTCACCCAGCATTTTTTCCAATACATGGCTGTGGCTACCAACGAGTAGCCATCGCGTTCGGTTGCGCCGACTAATCTATCAAGCTCTCTTCGGCTTAATAAAAGTTTGCGGTATCGCATAGGATCGCAAATAACATGGGTTGATGCGCTGTTTAAAGGCTGAATTTGACTGCCTAATAAAAACGCTTCGCCATTTTTAAGGTGAATGTAAGTTTCTGAGATGTTTACCTTACCTGCTCGGATACTTTTTACTTCCCAGCCTTGTAGTTCAACACCTGCTTCAAACTTGTCGTGTAAAAAATACTCATGACGCGCTTTTTTGTTTAGCGCGATGGTATTACTATTCGATTTTGATGATTTGTTCTTAGCCATAGTGCCCTATAATATACGTATTAAGAGATGTTTTACATCGATTTTTTAATTCTGCATTTAAAATAATCAGGTTAATTTAAGCGCCATGAAAATTTGGGGAAACGCGCAAAGCTTGCTAAAATTCGCCCACACAGTTGGGAGTGAGTATGCCACAAATAGAAAAAAGTGCGCTGGTTATGTACAGCACCAAAGAGATGTTTGATCTAGTTAATGATGTAGAAGCTTATCCAGAGTTTTTACCTAACTGTTCAGACTCAAAAATTGTTTCACAGCATGATAATAACATGACAGCGAGCTTAGAAATATCTAAGGCGGGTATAAAAAAGTGGTTTACTACCGAAAATACATTTATTGATGAGCAAACTGTTGCACTGCGTTTAGTTGATGGGCCATTTAAGATGCTACAAGGGCGCTGGCACTTTCAAGCATTAGATAAAACAGCATGTAAAGTTAACTTAGAGCTTGAGTTTGAATTTTCGAGCAAGTTAGTTGAGCTTGCATTTGGCAAAATATTTAATGATGTTGCTAAAAATATGGTGAGTGCTTTTACTCAACGAGCTAAGCAAGTTTACGGATCGCGATTATGATTAATATAGAAGTTGTATTTGCATTGCCTACTACGGCGACAAGCTTATCTATAGAAGTGCCACAAGGTACTACTGCCGAGCAAGGGGTTATTCAGTCAGGTATTATTGAAAAGTGCCCTGAAATAGACCCAACTGCGCTAACATTGGGCGTATGGAATCGAACAGTAAAGGCTAACTATGAGCTAAAAGAGGGTGACAGAATAGAAATTTATCGCCCATTAATAGCAGATCCTAAAGATGCTCGAAGAAAGCGTGCAGAAAAAGCTAAAGAAGAAGGCCGCGCAAACAAAATTACAGGCGGGCGCCCTCTGTAAAACAAAAAAAGGTGAGCAATGCTCACCTTTTTATATTGTTAAGTTATTTATTGCTCTATAGGTACTTATTGCTCAAGCGGAGTATTAAACTCTTCAGGTTGGTCGTAATCACCTAGTACAGCAACTAATTTCTCGTTTTCAAATTTAATCACCAACTCTTTTTGTTGCTCGTTTTTACGACCTTTATTGAAGCTATAAACATAGCGCCATGTGCTTTTATCAAAGGCATCTTCAGCAATAGGGCGACCTAATACATAAATAACTTGCTCTCGAGTCATGTTTACACGAAGCTTATCTACATCCGATTGTTCTAAAAAGTTACCCTGTGGGATGTTAATTCTGTATACCCAGCTAGAACAGCCCGCTAATGAGCTAAATGTTAAAGCGACGATAAGCCAAAGAGAAAAAGTTTTTAACGACTGCATTGTTAGTTGTGATCCTTATTTTTTATAATCTGCATGATACCGATTAGTCACTGAAGGTAAAACCCTTTTAAGCAATTGTTTTTTGTTAAGGGTATTAAGGTAATGTTTTGACCACTGATAATGAAAAAAGTTTACAGTACATTGATACAAATGCATTAAAAAGTGAACCTATGTGGTTTTTATACATAATAGAAACACGATTAGGGCATTGGTATACAGGGATCACTACGAACGTTGAAAAGCGTTTTGCTACTCATCAAGCAGGTAAGGGCGCTAAAAACCTAAAAGGTAAAGGGCCCCTTTTATTGATTCATCAACAACAAGTAGGTAATAAAAGTGAAGCGAGTAAGCTGGAATATAAATTAAAAAAACTGACTAGAGCAAAAAAAGAAGCGTATGTATTTGCTTACACTTGCAAAGATTAAGCTAGGATTAGGGCGTGTTGATCTTTAATGGTTAAATTTGCAGCAGTATGTTTGGTTTTTAGGCAAGGCAGAGCCTATGAAGTGTGGTTACTCCCCATAAATAGGCGATAACGCAGCATAAATGCCAAACATGCGTTGCCCTTCGGGTTCTGCCTAGGGGCGATAAACTATTTGTTGCCTACATGGATGTAGGTAAGGGGCGTGAGCAGGACGCGGAAGCTTTACTCGGTTTTTACTTAGCCCACTAGGTTACAAACCTCGCGCCGCGATTTAATCGCCCCTAGATTGAACAAATTTCAATCCGCAAAGATCAACACGCCCTAGTTAATTAATACATCAACTAATAGTGCATCGAGTTTAAAGCGACATATCAACATTTTAAATGTGCACCTTGCACTCCAATAGGCTTTTAAAGGTAACTTCTAATCAGCTACATTAACAACCAGGTGTACGGATAACTTAAAACGAGTATGTGGTGGGTATGATAAATGGTGAGTTAATGGGGGTTATAAAACACCTTTAAACAACACTAAATGTTTATAGTGATGCTCAAAGGTGTCATTCAATCGCTTTTATTTTCTTAACGGTGTTTTTCAAAAGTAGCAACTAATGCATCAAGTGTTTGTGCACTGTTTGCTAAGTCGCGAATAGCTTGTTCAGTATTAATTTGCTCGCTCATTGTTTTATCGCTAATTTCACTGATTTGTTCAATGTTCCGCCCTACATCAGCAACTACATTGCTTTGTTGCTCAGTAGCCGTTGCTATGAGCGTAGCCATATCATTTATTTGATTAGCCGTTTCGCTAATTGCATCAAGAAGCTCAACCGAACTTTGCATTGCCCCCACACTTTGCTGGGCTTTATTTTTTGATTGGCTAATATCATTAACTACATCGTCAGAGATTTTAGTGAGCTCTTCAATCATAGATTGAATCTCAGTTGTTGATTGAGATGTACGATTAGCCAATGCACGTACTTCATCTGCTACTACAGCAAAACCGCGTCCGTGTTCACCTGCACGAGCAGACTCAATGGCAGCATTTAGGGCAAGTAAGTTAGTTTGCTCTGAAATGCCTCTAATTGAGTCAACAATGCTTGCAATATCAACTGTTTTTTTAGAGAGCAGAGTAACCTGCTCTGTTATGCCGTCAATATCGCTAGCTAGGGCTGAAATTGTTGCCTGGCTTTGCAATACTTGTTTATGGCTTTGAACGGTATTTTCGCGACTGTTATCAGTTAGTTTTGCTGTGTTTGCCGCGCTTTGAGCTATTTCTTGCACGGTCGCGCCCATTTCATTAATTGCAGCTGCCACAGAAATTGTTTGCTCTTTTTGACTATCTATTGCTTGTGAGTTTCGTTTTGCTTGTTCAAAAACATGATCAGAGCTTTGACGAATATCATGGCTTTCGCTTGCCACTTGAGTAATCGCTGTTTCTATTTTATTGATAAACTGATTAAAGCCATTACTTAAATTATTAAGCTCTGGTTGGCTCGATTCAGGTAGTCGGTACGCTAAATTAGCATCACCCGATCCCAACCTTGAAAATAGCTCAGCCATTTTAGAAAGTGGAGATGAAAGCGAGCGAGCAAGTAAATAACTAACTAAGCTAGCAATGATTGCAATTATCAAAGTGAAGGTAAATATTTGCCACTGTAGTGTACTAACACTTGCAAATACTTCACTTTTTGGTACTTGTGCAACAACGTATAAATCAGTGTTTTTAATAGGTGTAGCGGCGATTAGTGTTGGTTCACTATCTAAGCTTATTTCTTCTAGCGCAAAGCCGTTTTGGTTAAATAATTGGTTGTGAATATTTGCAGTATATAAATCATCAATATTCGCTTTAGCTACTTTATTGGCATCTTTATGAAGCTGAATTAGGCCGTTTTTATCTGCAATAAATACAAAGCCTGTTTTTTCAATTTTAAACTGTTGTAAAAGCTTCTGCATATCTGTGATGCTTTTAGCTAAACCCGCTAAACCAGTGCCATTTGCTTGCTGGTGATTTACAAACATTTTTACGTCATTAGCAGACTCTTGATAAATACTTATGGAGTAGGGCTTTTTAGATTGTGTAAAACCAAAAAACCAGCCATCTGCGGCATCATTTTGTAGCACACGTAAAAAACCGTGTTGGTTCCAATATTGTGCTGTATTTCTATTTGCCCAAGATGCAGTGGCTAAATCAAATTGTGAGGCGACTCGGTTTAACTCTTTTAATAACAGCGTGTCGTCTTGGTTATTAGACTCAGCCCACTGTAATATAAACTCATTTGATGATAGCTGCTGTGCAGCACCTAATAGCTCGTTTATTTCACCACCGATATGGTTACTTATTGTTTGCAGTTTGCTTGGCAATTCTGATTCGATCATACGTTGCTCAATAATATCTTCAGAGCTGTATAACGAAGTTAAGCCAATAAGTGCAGCTACGCATATAGCAATACCGCTTCCAAGAGCCGTTATTTTTTGAGTGATTGAAAGGTTTTTTATCATCATGATATTAATTATTTTTACAACTGAGTAGAGAGCTATGTTAGCACATTATTTATTTTGAGCTAACTATTGGCTAAAGCACAATTAATGAACTTACATTGAATTTATTAAGTTTTTATTAATAGGCATTAAAAAAGCCCATACGCAAAACATATGGACTTGGTTTCTAACAAGCGAAACTTAATGTCTAGGGTTATACAATCTTTTTCATTGCTGACATGTAACCACGTAGCTTAGCGCCAACTTTTTCTACAGGGTGCTCACGTAGAGCTGCATTAATTTGAATCAACGTTTGGTTATCAACTTGGTTGCTTTGCTCGCCAAGACCTTTACCAATAACATCAGTATCAATGTTTTTCATAAAATCAGCTAATAGTGGCAAACATGCATGGTTATATAAGTAACAACCATATTCAGCTGTATCAGAAATAGTACGGTTCATTTCGAAAAGCTTTTTGCGGGCAATTGTATTAGCAATTAACGGCGTTTCGTGCAATGACTCGTAGTAAGCCGACTCTTCAATAATGCCCGCTGCGGTCATTGTTTCAAAAGCAAGTTCAACACCTGCTTTAACCATAGCTACCATTAAAATACCGTTGTCAAAAAACTCTTGCTCTGAGATTTCTACATCGCCAGCAGGTGTTTTTTCAAAGTTAGTTTCAGCTGTTTCGCTGCGCCATTTTAGTAAGTTAGCGTCGTCGTTATTCCAGTCTTCCATCATTACTCGTGAGAATGTACCGTCGATGATGTCATCTTGGTGCTTGTTATAAAGCGGGCGCATAATAACTTTAAGCTCTTCACTTAACTCAAACGCTTTTACTTTTGCTGGGTTTGATAAGCGGTCAAGCATGTTAGTAACACCACCGTATTTAAGAGCTTCGGTGATTACTTCCCAGCCGTATTGAATTAGTTTAGATGCGTAACCTGCATCAATTCCTTTTTCAATCATTTTATCAAAACATAAAATAGAGCCCGTTTGTAGCATGCCACAAAGGATAGTTTGCTCACCCATTAAGTCTGATTTTACTTCAGCAATAAATGACGATTTTAAAACGCCTGCACGGTGACCACCAGTACCTGCTGCGTATGCTTTAGCTTGTGCTAAGCCATGGCCTTGAGGGTCGTTTTCTGGGTGAACAGCAATAAGTGTTGGAACACCAAAGCCGCGTTTGTATTCCTCACGTACTTCAGAGCCAGGACATTTTGGCGCAACCATGATTACCGTGATGTCTTCGCGTACTTGCATGCCTTCTTCAACAATATTAAAGCCGTGAGAGTATGCAAGAGTAGAGTCTTTTTTCATAAGCGGCATAATTGCACTTACTACTGCTGTATGTTGTTTATCTGGCGTTAGGTTTAATACTACATCAGCAGTAGGGATTAATTCTTCGTATGTGCCAACTGTAAAGCCATTCTCAGATGCATTTAAAAACGATTGACGGCGCTCAGAAATAGCAGATGCACGTAATGTGTAAGAAACGTCTAAACCAGAGTCACGTAAGTTAAGGCCTTGGTTTAAACCTTGTGCGCCACAACCTACAATAACTAATTTTTTACCTTTAAGTGCGTCAACGCCATCGGTAAATTCGCCAGCGTCCATAAATTCACATTGCGCTAATTGCGCTAATTGCTCGCGTAAAGGTAAGGTATTGAAATAATTCGCCATTGTTAGTGTCCTATAAATTTGTTTGTTAGATGCGCGGCATTTGCAGCGCTTACAAACACCTTATGCAAAAACGTTACTTGCGTAAAATGATATATTTGAATTAAAGTATTTCATAATATGAAACGTAGAGCGAGATATGGACCATAAACACCTAAACTATTTTTTAGCCCTAGCTAAAACTTTGCACTTTGCTCGTGCAAGCGAACTTTGTCATATAAGTGCACCCACACTAAGTCGCAATATAAAGCAGTTAGAAGAAGAAGTGGGGGTTGCATTATTTTTACGAGATAACAGAAGCGTAAAGTTAACACGTGAAGGGGAGTCGTTTATTGATTACGCAACAGCAACGCTTGCAAACTGGCAACGTTTTAAAGCTAACGTAAAAGATCCTACCCAACACATTTATGGCAAGGTAAGTATATTTTGTTCGGTGACTGCCTCTTATAGTTTTTTACACCAAATATTGGAGCAGCTGCGAGCGCAACATCAATATATAGAAATAACTTTAAACACGGGCGACCCAGCGTTAGCTATTAATAGGGTGCTTGATGGACATGAGTTAATGGCTATTGCAGCTAAGCCAAGCAAGTTACCTGCGCAAATTGCATTTGTAGATATTGGTTACTCTCCACTTGTATTAATAGGCCCAAAAATTCAATGCCCGCTTAGTGAAAAATTGATACAAAATAATGAAATAACGGATTGGTCAGATCTTGAATTTATAGTGCCAGAGCAAGGCTTTGCAAGACAAAGGTTAGAGCTGTGGTGGCGTAAAAATAATATTCACGGAAAAATATATGCACAAGTTGCAGGACACGAAGCTATGGTGTCAATGGTAAGCCTAGGCTTAGGTGTTGCTATGGTTCCTAAAATAGTGCTAGATAACAGCCCGCTGCAAGATAAAGTACAGATTTTGACACCTAAAATGCAAGTGCCTGAGGGGTTTGATATAGGTTTAGCGGTATTAAAAAAAGAACTAAACGACCCTGCTATCAGTGCATTATGGAATATAGCCCAAACTTTGGACGCAAAAGCTATTTAATATGCCCTGAAAAAAACTAGTTCAGTAAATAGTATGAATAGTGGTTGCTTAACGGTTTACTATTACTTAACATTGAAAACTAATAAAAAAACAATGCCGCATGAGAGTTTATCTATGAACCAAGCAGTATCACTTGCTCATTCTGCCCAGTGCCTCAAAAAGGCAATCCCATTAATGGTAAAGTACCGTATGCCGGTCACCCCCATTAACTACGCAATTTGGTACTGTTATATTCAAGGGAATAACCCTTCTCTTAATGCTGAGTTAGATCAAATTATTGAGCAGCAACAAACCTGTTCTCAAGATAAAGCCAAGGAGATTTTTGATAAGCATCTAACGCAAGACGATTTGGCTTTTTTTCAAGAAATGACAGAAAAATTCCATACAACTATGGAACAAGTTCAGCAAGATATAAGCATAACGCTTGATCATTCTAAAAGTTTCACTACAAGCCTCGTAGACTCTCAAAATGAATTAAACATGCTTGCAGATGTAAGCTCATATAATGAAATTTTAGGCTGTGTTGAGCGTTTAACTGATGAATCGATCGCCATGCAAGATTATGCGCGAGAGTTTCAAACTAAGTTAGCTGTTGCATACAATGAAATTAAGGATTTAAAAGAAGCGTTAAATATTTCAAAAGAAGCTGCAGATACAGATACGCTTACGGGCTTTTATAATAGAGGTAAGTTTGATACCGACATTATAGATTTTTGTCGTCAATATTCAGAGCAAGAACAAGAAAGCTCGCTTGCTGTACTTATTATGTTTGATATTGATCACTTTAAACGCTTTAACGATGACTTTGGCCATCAAAAGGGCGACGAAGTATTGAAGTTGGTAGCTAAAAAAGTAACAGAAAACACAATAGATACTGCCAAAGTGTATAGGTATGGCGGGGAAGAGTTTTGTATTACAGCTTACTTTGACACAATTAACGATATTATAGCGTTTGCAGACCGTATTCGTATTGATATTGCAAAACTAGCTATCCGTAAAAAGCATGATGTAACAACTAAACGTGCTATTTCGGCTAGTTTTGGATTAGCTATTTTACGCCCGTTTACAAATAGCGCTGTGTTAGTAGAGCGGGCAGATAGAGCGTTATATATAGCTAAAACTCACGGGCGAAACCGTATTGAGATAGCACCCGATATTTAATCCTCCCTTTTTTAAACATAAAAGTTAACATTGTTGTATACAAATTGTGAATAATTGTAACCAGCTAGAGCTACTTTAAAAAGACCTTGCTAGTATGGGTGACTCACTTATTTTTATACTTTGATTTACGCTAATGCGGAACTCCTTTTCATTAATCACAGCTTTATGCTTTAGCTTGCTGTTTAGCTGTTTTTCAGTGCGTGCTACACAAGATAGTAATCACGCTGATGAATTTACAGAGCAAAGCATATCAATTAACCAGTGGCATTTAAGTTTAAGTGCGGGAGTTGGTGTAATAACAAACCCATTACACGGCGGAGATAACATCCCGCTGGTGGTAATTCCTCAAGTCGCTTTTTATGCAAAGCAATGGTTTTTTGATAACGGTCGGCTTGGTTACTCATTTTTACAAACTCCAAAACATCATCTTAACTTAGTGACTGAATTAAATACAGAGTCTCGCTTTTTTATTGACTGGCACCCAAAAAATATTTTTACATTACAAAGTAGTGCGTTTAATACTCAGCAGGTTATAGAAGATGAAAGTGAAGCGCGCTCCGTAAATATAAATACCCTACATAAACGCCAGCTAGCTCTTGATGCTGGACTGGCATATCATTATGTAAATGAAGAACATGTATTTTCTGTTCAAGCGCTACATGATGTAACCGATGTGTACTCCGGTGTCCGTGGTGCACTGCAATGGCAGTACCATACACTGTTTGGGCAGCTTAAAATAAAACCTACCCTTGGAATAAATTACAAATCTTCGGAACTAAATAACTACTTTTATGGACTTAAAGACGGTGAAACTCAATTTGGTAAAATAGACGTTGGTAGTAGTTGGCAACCTTATGCTAAAATCGACGCCCGTTGGCCACTGAGTAAGGCTGACTCTCTTCGTTTTCATATAGCATATTATGACTATTCGGCTATGGATGGCAGTCCGCTTTTTGAACGCACTTATTCAATGACTGCTTTTATAGGATTTGACCGTACTTTTTAATATGAAGTATTCAATATTAGTTGTGTTTATTACTACTTTATTTAGTGGTTTTAGTATGGCACAAACCGTTAACCTTAGCGTTTCTCCCAAAGTCTGTGTTGTTTCTGAGCAACAAGAATTTTGCGATCTTGATTTACAGTTCAACTGGCAATTACATGCCTCTAGTGATGTGTGTCTGTATCAACAAGATGAGCAGCTGCAGTGCTGGCAGCAGCAACGTTCTGGGCAATATAATTATAAAGCGCGTGTTCAGGTGGAGACCATATACTCCTTAATCAATCCTCATACGGGTGTGTTAATAGCAACAACACAAATTGAAGTACAAAGCGCCCATGCTAAAAAAAATAGGCGTAGGCTTCGCTCTCCGTGGAGCTTTTTTTAATTTAGGAGCAACAAATGCCAAAAATTTTACTTGTTGAAGATGATCTCGGTTTACAGCAGCTAACAAAAGATTACCTTGAACATAATGGCCTAGAAGTCGATGTATTAGATCGTGGTGACGAAGTGTTTGACTACTTAGAAAATAACACTCCCGATTTAATGATATTAGACGTAATGCTGCCAGGTAAAGATGGCTTTAGCGTTTGTCGCCAAGTAAGAGATAAGTTTACTCTACCCATTTTAATGCTGACTGCTAAAGGTGAAGACTTTGACCAAGTACTTGGTCTAGAGCTCGGCGCAGACGATTATGTAATAAAACCAGCAGAGCCGCGTGTACTTTTGGCTCGTGTTAATGCATTACTTCGCCGTGGGCAACCGATTGTAAAACCAAGTGAAGAACTTCAGTTTGGCGATTTAATGATTGATAAAACAAGCCGAATTGTAAAGCTAAGTGATTCTGAAATAGTATTAACATCACATGAGTTTGAGCTATTATGGCTACTTGCCTCAAATGCAGGCGAAGTATTGAGCCGAGAACATGTTCATCAGCATATGATAGGGCGTCAATACGATGGTCTTGATAGAACGGTTGATGTGCGCGTATCACGAATTCGAAAAAAATTAGGCGATAATAGCGATAAACCTTATCGTATAAAAACTGTATGGGGACAAGGCTATTTATTTGTTTCTGATGCGTGGGATCTCTAGCACTATTTAAGGTTAATCGGCTTTCATGGGAAAACTGTTTACCAGCTTATACTTATATATCATTGTTTCATTATTTGTTGTAAGTGGTGTTATTGAGCAGCTGTGGCCCTATGAAGAGTCGCAGCAGCAAGTTCTATTAGATGACGAGTTTGGGCAATCGCTCTGGTTGCTCTCACAAACCCCCAACGGTCTTCAACAGCTCAAGCATAACTTTGAAAGTAAAGTTATTGCCAGACGTGACTTAATACTTCCTCAAAAGCAACAAACACAACTTAAACAAAATCATTACTTATACTTGTACGATAAGCAGCAGCGCATTGTATGGTATGTAGAGCTTGGCAATAATGCATTACTGCAGGTTGGGCCTGTAGGTGTTTTAACACCAGAAGCATCATCTGTTTGGCCTTATTTATTATTACTCGTTATTGTTGGAATACCGGTAGGGCTTTGGAGCTTTTTATTGTGGCGCGATTTTACAAAACTAAGTAAAGCCTGTGAAGCTGTTGAAGGCTTACAAGACTTTGACTTAAATGACACATCAAAATCATTTTTTTTGCCAATTACCGATACATTAAAAGTAATGCAGCAGCGTATTGAGTTTTTACTTAGTGCGCAACAAGAGCTTACTTCTTCTGTATCGCATGAATTTAGAACGCCATTGGCGCGTTTAAAGTTTGCCATTGTTATGCTGCAAGAGCAGCTACTTAATGAAAAGGGTGAGAAGTATCTGGCAAATATGCAAACCGATATTAGCGAGCTTGAATCTTTAGTTTCTGAGATGCTTGAGTACGCACGCTTAGACTCACAGCAACCAAGCATTAAGCCAGTAAATTGTGATTTAGTGGGTTTGATAAAAACGGTTGTTGAAAAGCTAAACTTTGAAACGCAGATAAATCTTTCTACGGACTTTCCTGATAAATTTTATTACGACTGCGATAGCCACTTCATGTCGAGAGCTTTACAAAACTTAATAGGAAATGCCTTAAAGTATACGTATTCACAGGTTAAGATTTCTCTTTTAACTGAAAAAAATCATATTTTACTTATCGTTGAAGACGATGGAGAAGGGATTACTCCCACTGAGCGAGAAAGCGTATTCAAACCTTTTACCCGATTAGATAAAAGCAGAGCAAAGGATACTGGTGGTTTTGGCTTAGGGCTTGCTATAGTTGCTAAAATTATTCATTGGCACCAAGGTGAGTGTAAAGTAGAAAGCTCAGCCTTAGGTGGTGCTAAATTTATTGTGTGTTTACCGCTTAAATTCAAGACATAAAAAAAGCGCCGAGAGGCGCATTTTTGTGGTTAAAAACCAAAATCAACAAGTAGCAATTAAATAGACCGGCTACCTTCAAAAAAGTTCTCAATTAATTTATTTTTTTTCAAGCAATGGCATAAGCATTTGCTCAAGCCCATTTAATTTTACTTCATACATCATCGCTAATTGGCTGTCGAGTTTTGTGTCGGGGAATCCTTGTTGCTTAAACCAAACCAAATAGGGCTCGGGTAGTAACAATAAAGGACGACCTGCATATTTTCCAAAAGGCATTATTGTGTTGATTGCTATTTTGAGTTGTTTTGGATCCATATAGATAACTTAAATATTTATGCGTAGTTAAGTGTAAGGGATTTTAGAGAGATAAAATAGGCTGTGACGGGCAAGAAACAGCCTATTGAGCGAGGGAGTAGGCCCTCTAACTTAAGAATTTATGTTGGTAAATATAACCCTTGTAAAACGTTAATTAGCTGGAGTCTAATTACGTTATTATTTTTAACATGGGTTCTTATTTAACCAACACGGCTAGTCTACCTGTTTTTTATTGCAGTGGTGAGTAGGCTTGTAAAGGAATGTAAATAGAATGGGTTTTTATTTTAAAACTAATAACAAAGAACTACGTTCTTTGTTATTAGTTAGCGTTATCAAATACGATTTATTCGTTAAATAGCTCTTGTTTAACGTGTTCAGCAAAACCACTACCAGCCTCTAGGTAAAAGTTATAAGTAGAATGCACACCCATTTCTTCGAGTTCTTTTTGCTGGTCGGGATAGTTTGCAATGGCGGTAACTTGGCCTTTGTAGCCAGAAGCCTGAAGTTGCTCTAATGCAAAAATATTTTGCATATGCTTGGGCATTGCAAGCATAACCATTTCAACGTGTGAGTGATTCACTCGTTGCCAAAAATCAGGGTCTGTTGCATCGGCAATGAGTACATTTCTTCCTCTTTTAACGTGTTTATCTACCACTTCTGGCTTTATATCAATACCTGCAACAACATTTGGGTGCGTAGCATTTATTGTTTCATACGCACCGGTACCTATACGGCCCATGCCAAAAATAACTATTTTAGTGTTATTTAGGTTAACCGGTAGCTCTTCGGCCAAACGTGTTTTACTTTCAAACTTCAATAGCCAATGCTCTATTTTTACGTACAACTCGTTTGAGCGTTTATTCAAAGGCGAAGCGATAACAAACGTAATAGACACTGCAATTGCCATCACTGCCAGCCATTCAGAGGTGATCATGCCGGTAGTTGCTGCCACAGCACATACAATTAAGCCAAATTCGCTGTAGTTAGATAAGCTAAATGTAGTTAGTAAAGAGGTGCGTGCACGCAGTTTAAATAAATTAGTAAACACATAATAAAGGCCTGCTTTAATTGGTAGTACCAAAATAAGTATTATTGCAACAATTAAAGAATTACCCGTAAGCTCTGCATTTAAGCCAATACTTAAGAAAAAACCAACCAATAATATATCTTTTAAGTTGAGTAAGGACTTTGATAACTCGCCTGCTTTTTTATGCGGGGCAAACATCATCCCAATTATTAGTGCACCTAAATCGCCTTTTAGGCCTGCAAATTCAAAAGCATGATAGCCAGCAACGAGTGCGAAAAAGAACCCAAATAAAGGTAGTAGCTCACCATGCTTTGAGCGGTTTAATACGCCGTACATTACGGGTCTAAGTAAAGGCAAGGCAATTATTAAAGCAATAGCCCATAAATTTGGTACTTTCCCTGTGCTTATTGCTAAAAATATAACCGCGAAAATATCTTGCATTACTAAAATACCAATGGCTATTTTACCGTGTAAGCTTGCCATTTCTCCGCGCTCTTCAAGCACTTTTACTGCAAAAACAGTGCTTGAAAAGCTAAGAGCAAAGCCAACTAATAAAGCACTTTGCCAGCTTAAGTCAACAAACATAGGTACTGCAAACACACCAAGCAATAGCATAAAGCCACTAAATAATGCGCTACTAAAAATTATATGTAAGGTCGCAGGCGCCCATACCTGGGGTTTTACTAAGCTGTGTACTTTAAGTTTTAAGCCAATACTAAAAAGAAGAAGTGTTACGCCAAGTGCCGCAATTGTGTCCAGTAGTTCAGTACTTTTGTAGCCTGATAAATTTAAAGCAAAACCAGCCAGTAAAAAGCCAATTAGTGGAGGAAGTTTTAACTGATAAACGGCAAAGCCACATACAAATGCGGCGGCAAAATAGATTAGTTCCATAATTCTTAATATCACTTCATTTGGCATTGCAGTGTAACGAAAAATTTATACCATTGAAAATAAAAATAGTGCTAAAAATGAGCGCGTTTAATCAATTACTTGCTCAGTTACGTATAAAAAATGCACATTAAACACGTATTTAATCGTAAATAGCATGTAAATAACATTTTTTCACTGACATTGGCTTTTAAATATGGTTAAGATGCTTTAACGAAGGAGTTTAAGCATGAGCAAAAAATACAGTCGCTCAGCTTAAGGAGAAATATATGTTTAAAAAGATTTTAGCGTCAGTGGGTATTGGTGCTGCGAAAGTAGACACTATTTTAGAAACTGAGCACTTACAACCAGGTCAGCTTTTTAACGCGCAAATAGTTATTACAGCGGGTGATGTAAGCCAAGAGATTGCAGGTTTAGATTTATTATTAATGACCCGTGTAAAAGTGGCCGGTGATGATGGCGATTATTTTACTAATCATGTAATCGATCAGTGGCGCATTACTGACATAGGGTCTATTGAACCTGGTGAAGTAAAAAGCATTCCTTTTGAAGCTCGTCTTCACCCTGAAACACCAATTACTGAAATTAACGCGGGTTACAACCAATCTCATGTATGGATTGAAACAGGCTTAGATATTGATTTAGCACTTGATCCTACAGATAAAGACCATTTACACATTTATCCTAATGAAGCCGTTAAAACATGCATGCAGGCAATGGATAAACTAGGATTCAGCTTGATGAAAGCGGATGTTGAAAAGGGTCATTTACGTGCATCTACTTTTCAGTCTCTGTCAGGCTGTTATCAAGAACTTGAATACAAACCAAATAGCCGCAGCTTATTTGGGCTTCAAGAAATTGAGCTGTCGTTTGTTCCTGAGGCACATAAAACTCACGTGCTGATAGAGCTTGATAGAGCCTTTAGAAGCGATGGTTATGTAGATTTAACTATAGAGCATGACCATGTTAATTTGTCGCAGTTGTGCGACCAACTAGAGCGCTTATTTACTTGATAGTAGAGCGTAGTTTAGTAAAACCCAGCCAAGGCTGGGTTTTTTGTTACAGGATTTTATATGACGTTTAAATGCGAACCGTTCGACTCTCTTGACTCTCGTACTCTTTTTACAATAATTCGTGGGCGTATTGATGTATTTGTAGTGGAGCAACAATGTCCTTATCCCGAGCTAGATGATGTAGATATTGCTGCGAATACTATGCACTTATATACACTTTATAATGATCAGTTACATAGCTATGCGCGTTGCTACGAAAAAAATAAACACTACAGTGCAATAGGGCGAGTACTTGTCAGTGAAAGTGCGCGTGGAAAAGGGCAAGCTACGCTGCTTGTTAACGAGGCTATAAATTGTTGTAAGAGGCACTGGCCTGAGCGTGATATTTATATTGGCGCTCAAACTTACTTACTTGAGTTTTATCGCTCTTTTGGTTTTGAAGATTATGGTAATGAATACTTAGAAGACGGTATTGCCCATCAAGATATGATTCTAAAAGTGTTATAAATCAGTACACATATAAAAGCTCACAAATGTGAGCTTTTATATTTTAAGCTTAGCTTAGCAAAGAGTGTAAAAACACCATGCCAATTGCCAGCGGGCACACAAACTTAGTGTACCAAGGCCATACTTTCCAAAATAAAGTGTTATGGACCTCAGGGTTACCTTCTTGTATTGCTTTAAGTAGTGAGCCTCTATACCAAATCCAACCAACAAAAATACAGCACATTAGGCCAAGCAATGGCTGTGCTACTTTAGTCGTTAAGGTGATCACTAAACCAAATAAGCTACCAAGGTTGCAAACAATAGTAATACTAACAATTGCAATGAGTGCTCCAATTAACCAAGTTGCTTGAACGCGTTTCATCGCAAAGCGCTCAACAGTGTATGACACAGGTGCTTCTAACATTGAAATAGATGAGGTTAATGCGGCAATACTCATTAACGCAAAAAATGCAAAGCCTACAAATAAACCTACGCCGCCCATACCGTCAAATAAAGCGGGGAGTACTTGAAACACTAATGTATCTTCAGAGAGTAATTTACCTGTTGATGCTGAAAATATTTCAACACCTTGTGCTTGTGCCACGTACATGGCTGGAATGATCAGTAAGCCTGCAACAAAAGCGATAAATACATCAATAAGCGTTACATAAGCACCTAAAGAAACCAGATTTTCTTTTTTGCTAATATATGAGCCATAAATAATCATTACACTAGTGCCTAGCGATAATGAGAAGAAAGCTTGGCCTAGTGCACTTACTAATAGCTGTGCGTCAAAAATAGATGAAAAGTCTGGAACTAAATATGCTTTTAAACCTTCCATAGCACCATCTTGTGTCATTACATAGGCGATAAGTGCAAATAAAATACCTAACAGGGCGGGCATTAATCGTTTAGACCATTTTTCGATGCCGTTTTCTACGCCTCGACTGATAATAGCGACAGTTAAAGCAATAAATACTAGAGTAAATATAATGTTTCTAGTAAGTGATTGCTCGCTTAGCCATGTCGATGCTGTGTCGGCGCCGACTAAAGTGGCTATGGGTTCAGCGGTAGCACTGAGCATCCAGCCTGCAACAATAGCGTAAAAACTTAAAATAAAGCCTGCACATAAAATACCACCAAAACCAACAGTAAAAGCAAAACGCTTTTGCCAAGGTTTACTCGATATTTTTTTAAGTGATGACACTGCATTAGCTTGACCGTGACGGCCGATCATCAGCTCTGCCATTAAGGCAGGGTAGGCCAAAAAGAAAGCAAGCACTAAATAAGCGACTAAGAATGCAGCACCGCCATTACTTGCTGTTTGTGTGGGGAATCCCCATATATTGCCCAAACCAACGGCAGAACCGGCGGCGGCCATAATAAAACCAAAGCGAGAGCTAAACTCGCCTCTAACTGCGCTCATATTATTGTACTTCTCTATTGTGTGACGGCGCTGACAATCTACTGGAAATGTAAATAAATAAAAAGTGCTTATTTGCTGATTTAGCACAATTTAATAAGTCGAGTGTATGTATTAACCATCAATTTTATTTATTGTTATCGAGTCGTTTAAAATAACGAGTTGATTTTGTTTAATAATTGTTAACTTTATTCTGTAACTATTGCTTTACGGATTGTAATGCTGAGCAATAGTGAGGGTAAAACAAGCCCCACCTAGTTGGTTACTTTTAGTGACTTTAACATTACCGTGATGCCAATCAGCTACTTTGGCAACTATGGCCAAACCAAGACCATAACTTTTATCGGCTCTATTACGGTGATCTTCTTCTCTAAAAAATGGGCTAAATACATTATTAAAGTTTTCACGGGCGATTCCCGGGCCATCATCTTCTACGGTAATTATAAGCTGTTGCTCGTGTAATTTTGCGCTTAAGTAAATATATTGACTCGCAAAATCGCAGGCATTCGTTAATAAGTTTGTAATGGCACGTGCAAGCCAATGAAGATCGGCACTTATTAAATCGTCGCTACTGTTAAGCTGCACACTTAGCATTTGCGATTCAAGCTTTGGCGCAAGCTGTACTAAAATATCTTCAAGGTATGGTTTAATATTTGTTGAAGAGTAGGTCAGTTTATTAGCATTTTGCTCAAGTGTTGCAAACGCTAAATAACTGCTCAGCATAGACTCCATATGATCCAAATCGTTTTCCATTCGTGCTAAATATTGCTTTATTTTATGCTCATCATGGCTATCAAGCGCGGCATCTAATCCAAATCGAAGGCAGGCTATAGGAGTGCGTATATCGTGAGATAAGCTTGAGGCCATTAATTTATTTTCGGCGACGAGCTTTTCTATCTGACTCGCCATGCGATTAAAGGTGAGCTCAACATCTTTTATATAAGTAAAGTGCGACACTTTTATACGGGCTTGAACGTTACCGGATGCAAATTTTTTGGCAGCCTCGTTTAATACAGTTAAACGTTTTGCTAAAGGGGCAATAATAAAGCCCATAAATACACACAAGCCTGCATAAAATAGCAGTGTTAGCATTATGTCATTACGTTGCTCGCCATCAGAGTGTTTATCTAAGCGCATAGATAAATGAAAAGGGTTTAGTATTTCACTGCTGTAAAGCATATAAAAGCCTTGCTGATCTTCTAAAATCAGACCATCTGGGGTGTGCATTTGTAATAATAGTGATGGCGGTAAGGCTAACGACTCGTTAGGTTTGTAATCAATTAAAATATCAAACTCTTGGGCAAGTTGTTTTACATAGCTGCTGCGCTCTGGTGTAGGAATGTTGGCGAGCTGCTTACTAAAACCAGTAATCATTTTACTTTGTTGGCTAAACTCATCTTGTGGCGTATGTGCGCGCTGGCTAAATGCATCAATAAGCCAGCCTAAAACCACAATAGATAACAGTGCACTGCCTAGGAGTGATATATAAAACTTTTTCATTTATTTATCACTTTATTACCACGCAGTAGAAACAAGTAAATAGCCACGGCCCCAAATAGTTTTTATTTTTTCTGGGTTTTGTGAGTCATCATTAAATTTTTTACGAAGTGCAGATATAAGCACATCAACACTTCTATCAAGTCCGTCGTACTCTCTGCCTTTAGTTGCTTTAAATACAGCATCGCGTGATACAACTTGGCCTGCATTACTTGCTAGGTAATGTAGTAATAAATACTCGGCGCTTGATATGTTTATATCTTGCTCATTAAGGGTTACATTTCTTGATTCGGTATTAATACTAAGCGCACCGACTTGAATACGGCTTTCGTTAACCTGTGGCGTATTAGGTTCATTGTTTTGGCGCAGCGCGGCTTTGATTCGTGCTAATAAGGCACGCGGGCGAACAGGTTTCATTATGTAATCGCTCGCACCGACTTCGAGGCCTATGACTTCATCCATTTCTTCATCGCGTGCGGTGAGCATTATAATAGGTGCGCTATAAAAACTGCGAAGCTCTCTGCAAACACTAATGCCATCTTGTCCTGGAAGCATAATATCAAGCAGCACTATATTAGGGTTCAATGTTTTTACTTGGCTAACAACTTCGTCACCCCGATGACAAACATGAGTAGTGTAGCCTTGCTCTGTTAAATACTCAGCTACCCACTGGGCAAGCGATACATCGTCTTCAACAAGTAAAATGGTGCCGTAGTTATCCATAAAATATCCTTAGAACAAGTGGTATTAAAATAGTCGCCAGCGACGTTTTTTTTGTCTGTTTTGATAAACCCATTGTAGCTTTACTTCTGCTGTGCTGATGACTTTAGCTGTATTGCTATCAAATAGTTCAAATGAAATGCTTTGCTGTGAGTCAAAAGCATAATTAAAAGTGCCGCTTTGCTGTTTGAGCCAACATTGCATTATGTACTTTGATGTTGCATCACGCAGACAGTAATTACCAATTACAGGTTGCTCCCACGTGAGTGTAACATCAGCATAGCAATTACGCCCTTCGCGCAGCGCAACGCAGGTATCGGGCAATGCTATAAGTGCTTCTGGTGGCTCTTGTGCTTTTAAAAGCCAAGGGCTTGGGAAGATCAGTAATACACAGATCCATCTAAAATACATAACGTAGGCCTACCTTGGCTTTATGTTGATATCCTTGGGAAATAATAGGGCTGTCGTCGATTTCTTTTGAAAACCAAGTAGTGAGCCAACCCGCTAAAAATACCCAGTCGCGGCTCAAGGGGTATTCTGCATGAAACTCAAACATAATACTGGTGCTGGCATTACTGCTATATACAGGGCGAAGGCTGGTGGCTTCATCGTTATCTATACCAAAATAGTAATTAGTAAAGTCAGCGGAGTAGGCGCTAATACCCACCCCGGATCTAAATTCCCAATTTCGCCATGGTAATATTTGGCTAAAAAAGCTGTTTATTACCCAGCCATTGTGGGCACCCGATACATCATGAAGGTATTCAAAGGAGAATTGTGAGTTTTCGAATCTGCGGGTTAACCTAAGACCTACGTCAAAATCGTAATTACGCTTTTTTATCCCTTGCAGCTCTTTTATAACGCCATTGTTATAAAAGCCAAGGCCTTTTTCATCAAACCCGGCTTGAGTATTGGTGCCTAAAATATCTAGGCCCCAATCAAATTTATCGATAAGGCTGTAGCCTATAACAAGGCCGCCGCTTAGCTGGTTATGATCAAAATCGAGGTAAAATCTGTCGTAAGAAATAGCAAGGCTGAGGTCAAGTTCGACGCCTTTATCGTAAGACTCAATCCCAACAAGGTAAGAGTCTTCAATATAAAAGCCAGCGCCTGCACTCCAGTCCCACGCAAAACCTTGAGTTGGTTCTAGCGTGTTATCGGCATAATAGCGATTACTTGCCATACTCGATGTGCTAAATATGCAGCAAAAAAGCAATGTGATGCTCAAAAAAGTATGATTAAGCAAAGCGTTTCTCATCCCTAGGGGCCTAATTATTATTTGTTATTAAGCGTAGTATATTGTTAAGGCGTTCCTTTAATCTGTAAAAAAATGTAGTAAGTGTAAGCAGACTAAAATCTACTGCACTTTAATTTTATCGATTAATATACTGCTTAGGTAAAACTGCATCATAGGTGTTAATGCGCTTACTTCTGTTCTATTACACGGGCCGCTTAATTTAGTAAGACTCGATAACTTAGAAAGAGTTTTGTACTGGGGTATCTGTATATCTTTTCCAAGCCTTGCTATACGTGCTTCATCAGTATTTTGCTGATGGATAAACGAAGCAATTTCAAGCTCATTAGTAATCTTTTGCTCTTCACTAAAACTATAAACTAATGGCTCACGATGAAAACTTGCACTGTCTATTGATGATTTAGCAAACCATACAACATCACCCGACGCTTTGTGTGTTAGTCGCATGCTAACTTGGGCAAATATTGCAGCGCACTGCTGAGTTGGGTATTGCTGAGCAACTTTTGTATAAATAGGAAATGGGTTTTCAGGTTGCTTTATAGCGTATTTAGTATCGTCAGTGAATGTTAAGTCTAACTGCTGGATAGTAAGTGTGTAGTCGCTATTATTTTTAGTTGTAACTTTTAATTGTTTGTCGTTAAGTGCTTGGCTAATTTGTGATAAAAGCTTATCGGTTACACTTGCTTTGTCGGTAATAATTTTAACTGTTTGGTTTCTTAGCACCTTGTGTGCAGGTAGCTGAACAGACTTAACTTTTGGCGAAGCATGCTCGGTGGTGTACTCAAGTTGATAGGTTTGACTTTTTAATGTTGGCTTTACTGGCATAGCCAAAGGTTCGGCCGGTTGCTGAGTAAGAGCACAACCAGTTGATAATAAAATAAAAAGTGATACAACTAAAAAACGCATAAGTACAAAACACTCACTAAAAGCCAAATATTCGTCGTATTGTACGTTAGTCGAAACAAAACTTCATGATATTATCTACGCAGATGTAGTTAAAAAGATAAAAATTGTAAAAAATGAAGTATCTCAACCCTTTATTATATTGCCTATCTGCTTTGTGTTTACTGTTTAGTGCTGTGAGTTTTTCAGCAAAAGCAGATCCTAATTGGGATGCATTTGTAAAAAAGTATGGTCGCTACGCACAAAAAAAATTAAAGAACAAAGGCATACCTGGTGCCGCTCTTTCTATCGTTAATATAAATAATGCTGATTATATTCATACTATGGGCGTTACAAAAATACGTAATGGCCAAAAGGTTAATAAACACACTCGATTTAGACTTGCGTCAGTGTCTAAAACATTTGCAGGTTCCTTATCGGCTAAGCTTGCAAATGAGGGGCTGCTTGAATTAGACAAACCAGTAAGTGACTATTTAAGTGATTTTAAAAATACCGTTTATAAAGACGATTTAAAGGTGTTCCATTTACTTAGTCATTCTAGTGGGTTAGTGCCAAATGCTTACGATAACTTAATTGAATCTCGAATGGATTACCCCGATATCGTACAAAAACTGCTTACGGTAAAGCCTATTTGTAAACCTGGAGAGTGCTACGGCTATCAAAATGTCATGTTTAGTCTCATTGATGATGTGATATTACAAAGCACTCATAAAAATTATGCACAGTGGTTAAGAGAAGCTATTTTCGACCCTTTAAAAATGAGTGATGCAAGCTTAGGTTTTGAAGCTATGGTTGAAGATAAAAACTTTGCATTACCGCACATCAGAGGGACAAAGCGTTGGTATAGCGCCAAGCTTAAAAAAAACTATTATAAGGTTGGTCCCGCAGCAGGTGTAAACGCCAGCGCTAGCGACATGGCTATTTGGTTAAAAGCACAGCTAGGCTCATACCCAGATGTATTATCTTTAGACGCTCTTGCAAAACAAACTCGCCCTTATACTTATACAAAAAAAGAAAGATATCGCCGAGTATGGAAAAAACACGTAAATAATGCGTATTATGGGTTGGGCTGGCGGGTTTACGATTACGCAAAAGAAACGCTTTATTATCATAGTGGTTGGGTACAGGGCTACAGAAGTGATGTAGTTGTATTCCCTCATTTGAATATTGGTTTTAGCTTAATAGTTAATGCTGAAACAGGGGTGATTAACGAGCTAACTACTGAGTTTATTGACCGAGTGCTTGAATATAAACGAGATGAAAAAATATGAAATATAAAATTATTTTACTTACGGGTGTAATTTCTTTAGTTACCTTATTTAATAGCTCCTTAGTGTTTGCAGTACCTGATGAAATATATTTATTTCGTCATAGTGAAAAGTTAGCAGGCAAAAACCCAGAGCTTTCTGATACCGGAAAATTACGCGCTAGTCACTTGGTCACTTTATTCAAAAAATATAAAAAGATTCAGATATACAGTAGTAAATACAAACGGACTCTTCAAAGCGCAGCTCCATTGAGTGAGTATTTTAATGAGAAAATTAGTACTTACGATGCAGGAGAGTTACCTGCTTTTAAAAAAGAACTGCTTAAACTTAACGGGGTAGTGGTTGTTATGGGGCACAGCAATACAACACCGCAATTAGCGACGCTGCTTTCGGATAAAAAAGTAACACCGATGAATGAGAGTGAATTTTCACGTTATTTTTTATTAAGTACAAATGCTAATAAAAATAAGACGGGATATTCTGTCGTAGAGCACAAAATGATCTTTTAAATAGTATTAGTTAAATAATAAAAAACCAGCATTAAGCTGGTTTTTTTAATTAAACGTACTAAATCCTTTAAATAGGATTGATTAGTTACGCGGTAATTGGATCTTTTTCTCAACACTTTGGCGATAAAGCACAATAGTGTGACCAATCGTTTGTAGTTTAGTCGCGCCAGTTTCACGAATAATAGCATCAAAAATTAGGGCTTTAGTTTCGCGATCGTCAGTGGGTACTTTCACTTTGATTAATTCGTGAATTTCTAATGCACTTTGAATTTCAACTACTACGCCTTCGGTTAAACCGTTAGAACCTAGTAAAACTACAGGCTTGAGGCTATGTGCCTGACCTTTTAAAAACTGCTTTTGTTTGTTTGATAATGTCATGTTTATACAAATTTTGCTGAATATGGCTTGAATTAAGGGTATTCTAACGCCATCTAAAGAATATTACTAATTAGTTGCGTGTTAATTTATGACAAATAAAAAACAGTCAGCCAGTTCACAGCGTTGGCTGAAAGAACATTTTGATGATAAATATGTTCAAGAAGCGCAAAAAAAAGGCTGGCGTTCTAGAGCGGTTTTTAAATTAGATGAAGTACAGAATAGAGATAAGTTACTTCGCCCTGGTATGACAGTGGTTGACTTAGGGGCTGCTCCTGGGAGTTGGTCACAATATTTGGCTGATAAAGTAGGTGACAAAGGACAGGTTGTAGCGTGTGACATATTACCTATGGACTCACTTGCGGGTGTTGACTTTTTACAAGGCGACTTTCGTGAAGAGGCTGTATTAAATGCATTGTTAAAACGCATTGATGGTAAAAATGTTGATGTGGTACTCTCTGACATGGCACCTAATATGAGTGGCAATAACTCTGTAGATCAAGCAGGTAGCATGTACTTAGTGGAACTTGCACTAGATATGTGTAACCAAGTTTTAAAGAAAAATGGCGCATTTATTGTTAAAGTTTTCCAAGGAGAAGGCTTTGATCAATACTTGCAGGATGTACGTAATAGTTTTAAAGCAGTGAAAATACGCAAACCTGATGCCTCACGTGCCCGTTCTCGGGAAGTATATATAGTAGCGACTGGATACAAACTGTAGTACAGTTGCTTGGCGTTTAGTTGAATTTAAATTAATTGGATACAAGAGGTTAACCCCTTGAGCGATATGGCGAAAAATTTAATACTATGGCTGGTAATTGCAGTTGTGCTGATGTCAGTCTTTCAGAGCTTTAATGGTGGCGATCAAGTTGATCGTCAAACAAGTTACACTCAATTTGTAAAAGATGTACGTAGTGGCTCTTTACAAGAAGTTATTATTGACCGTGGTACAGGAAATATTACGGGCACTAAAAGCAGTGGCGAACGTTTTCAAACAACAATGCCAATGTACGATGAAGACTTAATTAATGATTTGCTTAAAAATGATGTAAATGTGAAAGGTGTTCAACCTGAAGAACAATCATTTTTAGCAAGTATATTTATTTCTTGGTTCCCGATGATACTGCTCATTGGTGTATGGATATTCTTCATGCGTCAAATGCAAGGCGGTGGCGGTAAAGGTGCGATGTCGTTCGGTAAGAGCAAAGCGCGCTTAATGAGCGAAGATCAAATTAAAACAACCTTTGCTGATGTTGCCGGTTGTGATGAAGCAAAAGAAGACGTTACCGAATTGGTAGACTTTTTACGCGACCCATCTAAATTCCAAAAGCTAGGCGGCAGTATACCTAAGGGTGTACTCATGGTTGGTCCTCCTGGTACAGGTAAAACGTTGCTAGCGAAAGCGGTGGCAGGTGAAGCAAAAGTACCATTTTTCACAATTTCAGGTTCTGACTTTGTAGAAATGTTTGTAGGTGTTGGTGCATCACGTGTTCGTGACATGTTTGAACAAGCTAAAAAAGCAGCCCCTTGCATTATCTTTATAGATGAAATTGATGCCGTTGGTCGCAAACGTGGCGCAGGTATGGGCGGCGGTAATGATGAACGCGAGCAAACATTAAACCAAATGCTAGTAGAGATGGATGGTTTTGGTGGTAATGAAGGCATAATTGTTATTGCTGCGACTAACCGCCCAGACGTACTTGATCCTGCATTACTTCGCCCGGGTCGTTTTGACCGCCAAGTAGAAGTAGGTTTACCAGATATTCGCGGCCGTGAACAAATACTTAAAGTTCACATGCGTAAAGTACCATTAGGCGACAACGTAGAAGCGGCTGTTATTGCTCGTGGTACACCTGGTTTTTCAGGTGCTGATTTAGCAAACTTAGTAAATGAAGCTGCTCTTTATGCTGCACGTGGTAATAAACGTGTTGTTAATATGGCTGAGTTTGACGCTGCTAAAGATAAAATCATGATGGGCGCAGAGCGTAAGACCATGGTGATGAGCGAGCAAGAAAAAGAAATGACGGCTTACCACGAAGCAGGCCATGCAATTGTTGGCCGTATGGTGCCAGAGCATGACCCTGTTTATAAAGTATCTATTATTCCACGTGGTCGCGCGCTAGGTGTAACAATGTACTTACCAGAGCAAGATCGTGTTAGCCATTCTAAAGAGCTTTTAGAGTCTATGATTTCAAGCCTTTATGGTGGCCGTATTGCTGAAGCACTTATTTATGGTGCTGACAAAGTAACAACCGGTGCAAGTAACGATATTGAGCGCGCAACTGATATTGCACGTAAAATGGTTACACATTGGGGTTTAAGTGAAAAACTTGGACCGTTACTTTACGCTGAAGATCAGAACGAGATGTATATGGGTGGCGGCGGAAGTCGTGCATCGAGCATGTCGGATGATACGGCTAAAGTAATTGATGCTGAGGTACGCTTGTTCTCAGATCGTAACTATCAACGAGCAGAAGATATATTAAAAGAAAATATCGATATTCTTCACTCAATGAAAGATGCACTGATGAAATATGAAACAATCGATGCTAAACAAATTGATGATTTAATGGCACGTCAGCCAGTTCGTGAACCTCGCGATGCACATGACCGTCATGAAGCTAAGCCTGAAAAAGCCCAAGCACCTCAAGAGCCGGTTATTGAAGAAACTCAAAAACCAGATGATTCATCAAAAAAAGATGAAACAAACCTTGATGACAAAGCTGAATAATCGTTAAAATAGTTATGAAAGCCCCGTACTTCGGGGCTTTTTTGTATCAACTATTTAGAAATAAGAATAAAAGGTTGGCAATGACTAACGAATTAAAGCTTCCAAGAGGCCGTAAGCTCAGCCTAGAAACTCCAGTGATTATGGGAATATTAAATGTTACACCAGATTCTTTTTCTGATGGTGGGCAGTTTATAGACCCCGTTGCAGCACTCAATCAAGCTATGCAGTTGTTAAATGATGGCGCGCAAATAATTGATATAGGCGGTGAATCTACCCGTCCTGGTGCCCCTGATGTATCTCTTGAAGATGAGCTTGCGCGCGTCATTCCCGCAATTAAAGTCATTCGTGAGCACAGTGACTGTATTATTTCTATAGACACAAGTAAGGCAATGGTAATGGAGCAAGCTTTACTAGCCGGGGCCGACATTATAAATGATGTAAGAGCACTTCAAGGCGAGGGCGCATTAGAGGTTGTAGCAAAACACAGCGATGTGGCTATTTGTCTGATGCACATGCAAGGCCAGCCTCGTAGTATGCAATCAGCCCCTCATTACGATGATTTATTTTCAGAGATAAACACTTTTTTTACTCAGCGTATTAACGCATGTGAAACAGCTGGGATTAAGCGAGAGCAGCTTATTCTTGACCCTGGATTCGGATTTGGAAAAACATTGAGCCATAATTATCAAATATTGGCTCAGTTTAATGACTTTAATCAATTTGGCTTACCCTTACTTGCTGGTTTATCGCGTAAGTCGATGATAGGTAATTTATTAAATAGAGACACTAGTGAGCGCCTTGCAGGTAGCTTAGCCGGTGCATTAATAGCAGCGCAAAATGGCGCAAAAATTATTCGTGTACACGATGTAAAAGAAACCGCAGATGTACTTGGTGTATATCAAGCATGCGATAAAGGAATTACACAATGAAAGAAAGAAAATATTTTGGCACTGACGGCGTACGTGGTTTAGTAGGTACAGCTCCCATAAACCCTGAATTTGCAATGAAATTAGGTTGGGCTGCAGGGCGAGTATTATCACAAAGCGGCACAAAGAAAGTAATTATAGGTAAGGATACCCGTATTTCTGGCTATATGCTTGAAACCGCACTAGAAGCAGGCCTTATTGCTGCAGGTATTGATGTAGTATTGCTCGGCCCAATGCCAACTCCCGCAGTTGCATATTTAGCACAAACATTTAGAGCTGAGGCGGGCATTGTTATTAGTGCTTCGCATAACCCTTATTACGATAATGGTATTAAGTTTTTTAATGGTCAAGGCTTAAAACTTGATGATGCTGTTGAGCTTGAAATAGAAGCGATGCTTGACGAGCAGATGACCTGTGTTGCATCTGACAAGCTTGGTAAAGCATCACGCTTAGTTAGCGCTGATGGGCGTTATATTGAATTTTGTAAAAGCCAGTTTCCTCAAGGTCTTTCACTAGAGGGGCTTAAAATTGTTTTAGATTGCGCAAATGGCGCAACCTATCATATTGCACCTTCAGTAATGCGAGAGCTTGGTGCTGAGGTTATTACTCATGCTTGTGAACCTAATGGGGTTAATATTAATCACGAATGTGGTGCAACGCATGTAGATACATTAAAACGTAAAGTACTAGAGCACAAAGCCGATGTGGGCATTGCCTATGATGGTGATGGCGATCGTGTAATGATGGTCGATCATAATGGCCGTGTATTTGACGGTGATGACTTAGTTTATATTATAGCGTGCCAAGCCGCAGATGATCATATGCTGGGCGGTGGAGTAGTTGGTACCGTTATGTCTAATATGGGCCTTGAAAATGCCTTAAAAGCTAAAGGTATAGACTTTGCGCGCAGCAAAGTGGGCGACCGTTATGTTATGGAAGTGCTCCAACAAAAAGGCTGGAAAATTGGCGGGGAGAGCTCAGGCCATGTTTTAAATTTAGACTTAATTAGTACCGGCGATGGTATTATTTCAAGCCTTCAAGTACTTGCCGCTATGGTTGCGCAAAATCGAACATTACAAGATTTAGGTGCCGGTTTTACCAAGTACCCAATGAAAATGATCAATGTACGTTATACACCCGGTACCGATCCTACAAAAGCAAGCGAAGTACTCGATGCGGTGGCAGAAGTTGAAAAAACTTTAGGTGATAAAGGGCGTGTTTTACTTCGTAAATCAGGTACCGAGCCAGTAGTTCGTGTTATGGTTGAAGCTGAACAAGAAAAAATAGTATTAGACAGCGCTAAAAGAATTGCAGCGGTTGTCGAATCTATGAGCAAACAAACTGATTGATAACAATAACCTCTTGTAACTTTGGGCGAGAAAAGTTAATATCTCGCCCGCTTTCTAATATGGAGTGGAAAAATGGCAACACGCAAGGCGATGGTCGCGGGCAACTGGAAAATGAACGGCTCTTTAGAGCTAGTTAAACAAATGTCTGATGCTATTAACAATGTACAATCACAAGAGATGGACATTGTTTTATTTCCTCCTTTCCCTCTAATATCAGCAATGATTGCAAGTGGAGTTGTAACTGGGACACAAACTGTTTCAGAAAATACGCCAGGTGCTTTTACTGGTGAGGTAGATGCTCAGCTTGTTAAAGACTTAGGTGCACAATATGTACTTGTAGGTCATTCAGAGCGCCGTAGTATTTATAACGAGAGTAATGCAACCGTAGCTGATAAATTTGCTAGAGCACAAGAGGTAGATTTAACACCTATCTTGTGTATTGGTGAAAGTGAAAGCGAGCAAGAAAACGGTCAAACCGAACAAGTAGTTGCTGCACAAATTGATGCAGTAATTGAAAAATTAGGTGTAGCAGCACTGAAAGATTCTGTGATAGCATACGAGCCCGTTTGGGCCATAGGCGCAGGTAAGACTGCATCGCCGGAGCAGGCACAAGCTGTTCATAAATTTATCCGCGATAAAATTGCATCACTAGATAGCGATTTAGCACAAGGGCTTACCATCTTATATGGTGGTAGCGTTAACGAAAAAAATAGCGAATTATTATTTGCGCAAACAGATATAGATGGCGGCCTAATTGGCGGAGCTAGTCTTAAAGCAGATTCATTTACTGCAATCTGTAACAGTGCAAAAAGGACCGTATAAGATGTACGAAATTTTATTAGTAGTTTATTTAGTTGTAGCTTTAGCTTTAGTTGGTATGGTTTTAATCCAACAGGGTAAAGGCGCTGACATGGGCTCATCATTTGGTGCTGGTGCTTCTGGCACTGTTTTTGGCTCATCAGGTGCAGGCAACTTCATGACTAAAACAACAACCAGCTTAGCAACAGTCTTTTTTGTATTAAGCATTGTTTTAGGTAATCTTACTGCAGGTCAAATTAAAAAGACTGACGAGTGGGAAAACCTTGAGGCAGCACCTGCAGCAGAAACTGTATTACCTGCTGAAGAAGATGTGCCAGTTTCAGCTACTAAAGAGCAAAGCTCTGACGTGCCTAACTAATTTTAGTTTAAAACTAACGTTAAACGATTTATAAACCTCAAATAAGTCATTAAGTTTAACACTAAAGCGAAAGCTTAAAATGCGGATGTGGTGGAATTGGTAGACACGCTACCTTGAGGGGGTAGTGCTTTCGGGCGTGGGGGTTCAAGTCCCCCCATCCGCACCAAATTATAGAAACCAGTAACAGTAATGTTACTGGTTTTTTTATGCCTGTAATTTGTGTTGAGTGTTATTTGAACTGCTGTTTTTTTATGGAGCAATTAGTTATTTAAATTTTTGAATTATTTGTAAAAAAAACTAGAAATATTACAAATTTAGTTAACACTTATGAGTAATAAGCCGATAATAGATCTAGACAATAAAATAAGGTATTCACAATGGCTTCAGGCTTCTCTTTTCAAAATCTCAGCATAAGTAAAAAAATACATGCGATTACGAGTATTGCTGTCGTTGCATTTTTAATGATTGTTTTGATCAACTATTTTGCTATGAATGATAATAGAATTGCACTTGATGAAATGGAAAAATCATCCTATCAAGTTGTTAAGTTGACATCAGCTAACGTTGGCATTTTAGAGAAGCTAGACGAACTTTATACTCAAGCGGTAACATTTGGTGAGCAGGATTTAGTGGAAAAAGCGTCCGATACATATAACCAACTTGAATTAAATATTATCGCGATAGAAAAAATAAATGCGTCTTATATTCATAGTGACACTAAAGAGCAACTCGCAAATTATGAAAAAATATCGGCGACCATTGCAAATGGTATGGTAAATGGGACAGCCGATTTTAGTAAAATTCAGCAACAAGCACAGAGAAAAACAGCGCTTTACAATGATGTCCTTGAAAAGTTTAAGGCAGCACAAGTAAAAGCAGATGATCGCTTTTTTGAACTTGTTGCAAGCACAAAGGACCGCTCTGATTACGCGCTTACATTAATGTTAGTTGTTTCTATTGTATCGCTTATGTTACTGCTCTTTATGGCTATTTGGATAGCGAAACGAATTGCTTCTTCAGCGAGTGATGCGGCAAATAATTTAAGCCTGTTAGCAAGCGGTAAAGGCTCTCTAAGCACTAAGTTGACAGTTAACTCTGAAGATGAAATAGGCCAAGTATCTATAAACTTTAACTCTTTTATCGGTATATTGAAAAAAACGGTATTAGAAATAATAGCTGTTTGCGAACCATTAATGGAAAATTCTACTCGTTTAGTGCAGGGGATGGAACAAGCGGAGCGTGCAACGACTAAGCAAACCACAGATGCTGAAATTGTGAAGCAATCGATGGAAGAGATGAAGCAGAGTGTTGGAGATATTTCTCAATCAGCTGCAAGTGCTTCTCATGCCGCGCAAACGGCAGAGAAAGAAGTGGAGCAGAGTCGAACTCAAGTGCAAACATCAGTAACCGCTTCTCGCACGTTGAGTGATGAGATTAATCACGCTGCTACAACTATTAATAAATTAGCAGACGATACAAAAAATGTGTCGCAAATATTAAATGTTATTACATCAATAGCCGAGCAAACAAATTTACTTGCACTTAATGCTGCTATTGAGGCTGCTCGTGCTGGTGAGCATGGCCGAGGCTTTGCAGTTGTTGCTGATGAAGTTAGAGAGCTTGCATCGCGTACTGCTCATTCAACAAATGAGATCCGAGAGCTGTTGACTACTTTAACTGAAGCGGCCAACGAATCAGTTACTGCAATGACAACTGCAAGAGATATGGCTACCGATAATGCAACTGCAGCTGAGAAAACAGGTATTTCTATAGAGAAAATCGCTGAGCAAATGTTAGAAATCAATGGAATGAATTCACAAATTGCTGCTGCCACAGAAGAACAAACGTCAGTTGCTGCTATGGTTGTAGAAAATGTTACAAATATGCATGTATCATTTGAAGATACAATGGATTCGCTGACCGCTGTTAGGGATGTAGCTAAAAACCTTCATTATCTCTCGGATAACCTGCTAGATGCTACTGCTAAATTTAAAATAGAATAAGCAAAGCGTAATAATAAAAAAACCACCTAATTGGTGGTTTTTTTATAACATATTAGTAGCATTTAAAAAGTAGCTACCACTTTAACCTTATCTGTAGCTTTGCTACTATCAATATAACCGATAGAGTCTGCATTAGCGGCTACAAAGTCTATAACAGCTTGATCTGTATCCAACTTTTCAGGCGGTGTGCCCTTACCTGTAAAAACAAGTTTTGACCAGTAGGCGTTTAATTGGCTACTCGATTTTCCAACCACTTTAGAATTGAATTCATCAGCAATAGCTGTACCGTTTTGAGTTGCTGGATTAACCTTATTACCGTTATCAAAAGACTTAGTTTTTCCTAAGTAAATCTTCTTTATAGTGTCTGTATCTAGTGCATTTGCATTACTAGGGTTTACTATCACTGCAACTTCAGCGAAAGCGCCGAAAGAACATACCGAAAGTGCACTAACTAGAATTAATTTTTTCATATTCCGCTCCAATTAAAATACTAAGTCAACACCAACGGCTACTATATCCGTTTCAGTGTTAGTGACGTCATCATCAAATCGGCTAAAGTCAATTTTAAATGCAGCTGAAGGGTGGAAGTCGTAGCGCGCTCCAATAGTGACTACGTTGCTCTCTGCACGCATGCTATCAAGGGCAAAGTTCACAGTCGTATTTAATAATGGAATTGATTCAAGTGTATTAAAACGTGATGAATCATGTTCATCATCATTTTTTTCATAGGTGAGGTGAACGATAACATCATCTATACGGTAGCCTGCAGAGGCATAGTATTGCGATTGTTCAGCCAAAATACTTCCCTCGACTTCAAATTGAGTATATTCAGCATCAAATAAGAAGTTTTCATAATCAACAGAGAAGCCAATTCCAAAAAAGGTTGTTTCGTCTTCGTCAGTGATAAGATCATTTGCTGTGCTAGTTAAACCGCTCGTATTGAGTACATCAATAAGTCCAATTAAGTCGCTGTCATCAGATGAAATGCTAGTGTCGGCCATAATATATGCAGCTCGCGCACTGAACCAGTCGTATGATAAGCTCCAGTTTATACCACCTAAATTATTTAATTCAGCAGGTAAGCTATCTCCAAATACATCTATATCGCCATCAAAGGCGCCATAAAAGCCTTGTAAAGTAGAGTCCCAATCTCCTAATTGATTGTTATAAACGACACTTAATCCTTCATAAGTCGAGAATGGGATACCATAGACTGATCTTGGTGGACGTACCCAGCGGTAAGCATAGCCAACGTCTAAGAAGTCTGAGTATTTATAAAAAGGGACGCGCATTTTACCAGCGCTAAATTGCAGTTCATCGCTGTATTCATAAGTAACATATGCCCATTCGAATGTTGCGTCAAAGTCATCCTCTCCACGCGCAATAATTTGAGCCGTAGCGGTTAGCTTTTCTTGAAGATCAGCAGATAGTTGTAAAGCAAACTTACTCTCATTTTTAAATGAGATATCGTCATCATATCCGTATAAGGTCTGATCACTGTCTAAACTTTTACCACCGACAATAGATGCAAAACCATTAATACGCACCTCAGCGCTTGCATAACTTGTTGCAAGTACAGCACATACAGCTACTGCTACAGATAGCTTTTTCATATGTATTTCCTATTTGTTATTTAGATGTTGATTTCATGAGGATTATAGAAGTGATAATGTTTTTTATCTAATAAATTTAGCAAGTTAGTAAAAATAAATTTAGTTGCGACGATCGTAGGTTTTTAACATGAGTGTTGTAAGTGGCGGCAAAGAACGGAACAGTATGATTTTATTAGAATAAATTTTAAACCTAATTATTAAGGCTTTCTTATAATAACGGGAACTATAAAACTAAAATTTATCTATACATTATTTGATAGAGAGGCTAAAACAAACATTTTAGGTAATTATCAAGGCTATGATCAAATTGGCCCAATTACATTTTAATTATTAATTTTATTTAAGTTTTTTTGACACCAAAGTAATGCTTGCTGTTTATTTTTAACAGCAATTTTTTGGTAAACTTTATGTAAATGCACACGAACGGTAGCTTCACTTATAAATAAAGTGTCTGCAATGGCACTTGAATGCAAACCAGAGAAAAGTAAATTTAGAACTTTAATTTCTTTACATGTTAAGTTATTTGATTGCAGTGTAGTTTGTTGTTCACTGGCAAGCATTTGTCTCATCCACCCATCAGTGACGGCACGAGGAAACCATAATTTACCTTGTTCAATCGCTTCTAGTCCTTGAGTAAAAAGCTCTTCTTCGGTGCCTTCATAAAATAAACCTTTTAAATTAGGCCATTCCTTTAATGCTAATACATCACCGTCTTTAGGGACGTCAAAAATCGCTAACCCTTGATGGCCATTTTGCTGCATAAATTGATTAATC
This sequence comes from Pseudoalteromonas carrageenovora IAM 12662, assembly GCF_900239935.1. NCBI lineage: Bacteria > Pseudomonadati > Pseudomonadota > Gammaproteobacteria > Alteromonadales > Pseudoalteromonadaceae > Pseudoalteromonas > Pseudoalteromonas carrageenovora. The sequence goes on along the minus strand of NZ_LT965928.1, from coordinate 2,522,519 downwards.
AGCTCGTAATTAGTTATGACATTTAAGGCTTGATAATTAACAAGTAAAACATTGTAGTGAGCGGCAACACAAAAAAGGGAAGTATAATTTGGGTTTTTAAAACATTGAATATGTTTATCTGTTGTATTTGCAATATTCATAATTTTCTATCCATAGACTGCATTTTAGTACTATATTCTTATTGTTAGTTAATTTCAATGATGAGCCTGTGCCTTTTTGTATTTTTTTTATACATATTAGTACATTTATAATAGGTTGTTTTATAAGCGATTTTAAAATTAAATGATAGGGATTCTTTTTATTTACAAGAGGTTATTTGTTTTATTTAATTTTTTAATATCTGTCTCAGCTAAAGATAATTTATTTTAAGCGAATAGTATTTGCTAAAACTTTATAATATTTTCAATTAATTTAAAAAAACATACATTTGTTCACAATATTGTCATATAATGTCCCTCCAGAGGAAAGGTGCTATCACGCATCTTTTTTTATGCCTAAAATTTATATTTTCTTAATATAAATGCATAACAAATTACACGGTATCCTTTGGAGAATATTTTGAAACTACGCACACTCTCACAGTTAAGCCTAGCAATTGTTGCTGCACTATCTACCTCAGTAAATGCTGAAGAAGCTAAAACAACAGCAAAACAAGACGCGTTTGAAAAAATCGAAGTTACAGCTCGTAAACGTACAGAGAGCTTATTTGAATCTCCAACCGCTATCACATCAATTGGGGCGAACCTTATTGATAAAGCCAATATGAGTAACCTTGAAGATATTGGTAAATATGTTCCAAACTTAAATATCACCCGCTATGGCGTTGGTAATGCAGCACATGCGTCTGTATTTATTCGTGGTATTGGTCTGCAGGATCATATTATCACTACTGATCCAGGTGTAGGCGTTTATTTAGATGGCGTTTATTTAGGTCGTCAAATGGGCTCAAACTTATCACTTCCTAATGTTGAGCGTGTTGAGGTTCTACGTGGCCCACAAGGTACGCTATATGGTCGTAACACATTAGGTGGCGCGGTAAATGTAATTACTAAGCAACCGGGTGACGAAGGTATTGTTACTACTTCGGCAAAAATTGGTAGCCGCGGGCGTATTGCCGGCGATGTTTATTTTAATAACTCACTAAACGATGAACTAAGCATGTCAGCTAGTGCATCATACAAAACACGTGATGGTGTTGGTGAAGCTGTTAATTTAGCAAATCCCGAGAAAGAAATTGGTGAGGAAGAAGAATTTAGTGGTCGTGTTGCCCTTAAGTGGCAAGCGAATAGCGATTTAGCATTTACTTTCTCTCTCGATGGTGTTGATAACGAGTCGGGTCAATCGCCTTACACGATAGAATTAACTGAGCCGCTAGATGCAAACGATGTATTCAATGGTGACTTTCCACTACTTACACAAGACATGATCCCGTCAGACCCTGATGATTTGGGTACTACTGTTGCTGGTATTGAGTCTACATCTTATTCAGGTTGGGGGTCGTCATTTACTGCTGATTGGGCAATTAATGACACATATACAGCTAAGTTTATTTCAAGCTACCGTACTTCTGAATATGAAGGCGGTCTAGATGATGATGCCTCACCACTTAATTTATCTGAGTTTCCAGAAGAGGGCGGAGCTGACCAATACTCGTTTGAAATTCAACTCAATGCTACTTACGATAATATGGATTTTGTATCAGGCCTTTATTTCTTTAATGAAGATGGATTTACGCGTTCAGGACCATTTGTATTTAGCCCGTTCAATACGCCTAATGGATTATTAAACGATGGTGTAACTCCTTCGTTTGGTGGCTATGGCGACTTTGAAATTAACCAAGAAACTAATTCATACGCAGTTTATTTTAATACTAGTTACGATTTGACTGATGATTTAAGTATTGGTGGCGGCCTTCGCTACTCAAAAGATGAAAAAGATGCAGACGCTATCTTCCCAACATTTGCAGAGCGTAAATATGTAAGTGCTGAATTTGACGCTGTAACGTGGGATGTTAATGCATCTTACCAAATCAGTAATAACATGAATGTGTATGGTCAAATACAAAAAGGATATCAGACAGGTGGTTTCCCTCCTCGCCCATTTGGTGGACCAGATCAGTTTGTATCATTTGATGAAACTAAAGCGGTTAACTACGAGATGGGCTTAAAAGGCCAAGTACATGAAAATGTATCTATGATGCTAGCGGTATTTGTAACTGACTACACCGACTTAGCACTGCCATTTTCAGATCCTACAGCAGGTGGTGGCTTCGTAACAATTGTAGAAAATGCAGGCCAGTCTAAAGCACAAGGTATTGAGCTTGAAACAACGGTTGCAATAACAGACGACTTTACCATTCGCAGTGCCGTTGGTTACTTAGACTCTGAAATTACAGAGGTCGATGCAGGCGTTCAAGGGATTGGTAAAGGTGACTCACCAGCACTTACACCTCGTTGGACTGTCATGATTGCACCTTCTTACTTTATGGATTTAGACAGCGGTGCAACAGTTGCGTTTAACGCTAACTATTCATATCGTAGCGATATGCAAGGACAGTCGGTTTACAACGAAAGTGAGACTATAGACTCACGTGAGTTAGTTGGTTTTAATGTATCTTACACGAACCCTTACGGCGACATGGAAGTTACGATATACGGTGAAAACGTATTGAACGAAGTTTACGATGTAGGTCGCTTACAACAATCTGGTTTTGTTGGTGTTATGCGCAGTAATGACCGTAGTGAGTTTGGCTTAAAATTCAAAAAAGATTTTGAGTTATAAGCTAAAATATTTTTAAAAAGTATGTAACTTACGAATACGACTATTTTATTTTGTAATATAGGCCGAATCAGCTTTTGATTCGGCCTTTTTAGTTTGTGTATAGGCTAAATTGTTCGTTACAATAGCGCCTCTTAATTGCAAACGAGTCCTCAGATGAAAATTCTTGCCGATCAAAATATGCCTCTAGTTGAACAGTACTTTGCAGACTTTGGTGAGGTTGAACGCTTTGATGGCCGCAAATTAACACCAGAACAATTAATTGATGTAGATGTACTACTCACTCGTTCTGTCACAAAAGTAGATACTGCGCTTTTAGCGTGTGCTAATAAGCTGAGCTTTGTTGGTACAGCAACCATTGGCGTAGATCATATAGACACTCATTTACTAAGCGATAAAAACATTGCATTTAGTAGTGCCCCAGGTTGCAATGCTATCGCTGTTGCTGAATATGTAATCAGTAGTTTATATGCTTTAACTCAAGAAAATGCACAGCCACTTAGCGGTAAAACAATAGGTATTGTAGGCGTTGGTAATATAGGCAGCTGTCTAGCTGATAAACTAAAAGCGCTAAACGTTAATGTTTTACTATGTGATCCAATAAAACATGAGCAAGGCTTATTAAAAGAGCACATAGAACTTGATGAGTTATTGGCTAAAAGCGATGTTGTTACTTTACATGTTCCGCTAATCAAAACTGGTAAACATAAAACGCTTCATTTAATAGATCAAACACGTTTAAAAGCACTTAAACCTGGGTTAATTTTAATTAATGCTTGTAGAGGTGAAGTTATTGATAATCGAGCATTACTAAAAGTAATGGAGCAAGGTGCAGACCTAGATTTAGTGTTAGATGTATGGGAAAACGAACCAGACATATTAACACCGTTGCTTGATCATGTTCGCTATGCCAGTGTACATATTGCGGGGCACACTCTTGAAGGGAAAGCCCGAGGTACGCAAATGTTATATCAAGCATTATGCGAACTAAAAAATGTTAAGGGCGTTAAATCACTCAATGATTTTCTACCTGAGCCTGTAATTACTCAAGCAACTTTACAACCGAGCTTTGAAGACGAAGACATAGCACGTTTAGTACACTTAATTTACGATGTTCGCCGCGATGACGGCATTTTACTTCGTCACTTAGCTAAAGATGGGTTTGATAGCCTACGCAAAAACTATCCAGTAAGGCGCGAGTTCAGTACGTTAGAAGTGCAAGCAGCACCAGATCTAATGGCAAAGTTGAATCAGCTAGGCTTTACAACAGCAAACTAATTTAATCTGTGGTGTTATTTTAACACCGCTAATAGAGGAAAAAATATGTCGCAAAAATATAACGTTGCCGTACTTGGTGCTACTGGTTTAGTAGGCCGTCAGATCATAGAAACACTTGAAGATCGTAAGTTTCCAGTGGATCAACTTTTTTTACTTGCTAGTAGTCGAAGTGCTGGTGAAGACATAAAGTTTCGTGGTGAAACCATAGAAGTACTAGACGTTGAAGGCTTTGACTTTAGCCAAGCACATATTGGTTTATTTTCAGCCGGCGGCAGTGTATCAGAAAAATATGCACCTATTGCAGCAGAGGCTGGATGTGTAGTTATCGACAACACATCACACTTTAGAAATGACTTTGAAGTACCACTTATAGTGCCTGAGGTTAATGCTTCAAGCTTAGCTGACTTTAGAAATAAAAATATTATAGCGAATCCTAACTGCTCAACCATCCAAATGATGCTGGCACTTAAACCGATATACGATGCTTATGGAATTGACCGAGTAAATGTATCGACATACCAAGCTGTGTCGGGTGCAGGTAAAGAAGCTGTAGATGAACTTGCCAAACAAACAGCCAATTTAATGAATGCTCGCCCTATGGAAAACGAAATATTTCCAAAACAAATAGCATTTAACGTAATTCCACAAATAGATAGTTTTGAAGATAACGGCTATACCCGCGAAGAAATGAAAATGGTTAACGAAACACATAAAATTTTAGGTGATACGACTATTGCAGTTAATCCTACATGTGTGCGAGTACCTGTATTTTTTGGTCATTCTGAGTCTATTAACATAGAAACACGCATGCCTTACGATTTTGAGCACGTAAAGCAATTATTAAACGATGCACCTGGTGTTGAGCTAATTGATGATGAAGGTGATTACCCAACTGCAGTATCTGATGCAAGCGGCAACGATACAGTTTATATTGGGCGATTACGCGCCGATATTTCACATCCCCATGGTTTAAATATGTGGGTTGTAAGTGATAACACTCGAAAGGGCGCTGCAACTAATAGCGTTCAGATTGCAGAAGAGTTAATTGCAAATTATCTATAAAATTAGTAATTAATAAAGAGGTTAATATAAGCGGCAAACTTTTATAGTTTGCCGCTTTTGTTTTTAGGATGTCAAAATATTGCCGCTTTAGTTTGTTAATAAACTAAACACCTTGATCTTTCTGATTAAAATAGAATTACGAAAAAAGTTTTAAGGTATTTATTTTCAAAGCGTTGCAATGGATATTAGGCCGCAACTGGTTTATAGTTTGTAACTGGAATAGAGCTTGCAATAAAAATAGATTGTAATAATAAATTAGAATCAACCATTTGGTTGGTAACGGCAAGAATAATCAGTGTTTACGTAGTTACAAAGGTAGATAATTACGTAGCATTATATATTAAAGGATCAGCATGCGCGGTTTAGCTTCACTTATTATATTAGCGTCTGCATTGGTAGTAACTCCGCTTTACTCTCAAGACAGTACCCAATTAAAGGGGCCAAAGGGCGCTGACTATGGTGCGCAAGGGCGATCAATTGGGCCAATAAAACCAACCGATACTCTGTGGCGTATTGCGGCGAAAGTACGTCCCGACAACTCAGTTAGTATTTATCAAGTTATGCAAGCCTTGTATAACAGAAACCCAAACTCCTTTTTAGAACAAAATCTTAACCACATGCAAAGTGGTGCTTTTTTAAAAATACCTACTTTAGCTGAAATCAGAAGTGTCGACCCACAACTAGCCAAACAACGTTCTGAGCAAGATGATGGTTTATGGGAAAAGAAAAAGAATGGCACGCTCACGCAAAGCGAAATCACGTCAGCACAAACAAAAGTTACACAAGCACGTAAAATAGACGTAGATGATGCTAAAAAAGAGATTCAAAAAGAATTAAACGAAATAAAAACTGAGCAAAGCACTAAATTAGTGGCTTTACAGGAGCAATTTAAAAACTCTGTAAGCAACGTTGAAGAGATTTTAGTTGAAAATAACCAGCTCAAAAAGCAATTATCAGGAATTTCAAAAGAGCTCGAAAATGTCCGGTTACAATTAGGGCAAGACAGCGAAATCCAAAAGCAATTAAAAGAACTTATTGTTAAACAAAATGAGATTATTGCACAACAAAAAGAAAAAGTAATAAAACCAGAAGAGTCATTTGATTTTAATTCGTTATTTTCAAACCCAATAGTGCTTGGCTTATTAATGTTTATTCCTGGGTTACTGATCATTTTTGCTATGGTGATGTTTTTACGAAAACGTGCTGACGGCAAAGAAGAAACTCAAAACGATGACGACTTTTTACCACAAACGCCTACTTATACTGACGACGAAGACATTGTAACAGACTTAAATGATGACCCTATAGTACCAGACCCATTAGATGACTTAAGTGTGCAGCTTGATGATAATCTCGACAATGACATGCTGCCAGACGATGATTTAGATGATGATAGTTTAGATGATTTTTCTGAAGGGGAAAACTTACTAGATCAGGATGAACTAGAAAGCTTGTTAAGTGATGATATTGTTTTTGATGATGAAAATACTGATGACGATGATCTAGATATTTTTATGCAGCAAGGCTTTGATCAAACTTCAGACGACAGCCTAGAAGATATTGACTTAGATTTAACTGATGAACCTGTAAATAATGACGAGATTTTATCAAACGATGATCTAGATAGTTTGTTTGATGAAGATGATAGCCTGCCTGAATTTGATGCTGAGCAAAAAGGTGACACGGCAGAAGATGATAGCTTAGAGACTCACGATGAAATGGCGGCATTGAGTGAAGAGCTAGCTGGTGAAGATGATTTTGATATTGATGACTTACTTGATCAAACATCGAATGAGCTAGATAGCGAGAACAATGCTCTTGATGAGCCTCAAGCAAGTGACGACTTTGATTTAGATGACATAGATAGCTTAATTGATGAAGCAAATGAGACTACGAGTACTGATGAAGATTCATTAGACAGCGATTTACTTGAAGAAGACGAGTTACTAGACACAAGTGATGATTTTGATTTAGACGACATAGATAGTTTAATTGATGAAGCTAATGAGTCCACAGATACTGATGGAGATTCATTAGGCGGCGATTTACTTGAAGAGAATGAGTTACTTGAAGAAGATGAGTCGCTAGACACAAGTGATGATTTTGATTTAGACGACATAGATAGTTTAATTGATGAAGCTAATGAGTCCACAGATACTGATGGAGATTCATTAGGCGGCGATTTACTTGAAGAGAATGAGTTACTTGAAGAAGATGAGTCACTAGACACAAGTGATGATTTTGATTTAGACGATATCGATAGTTTAATTGATGAAGTAAACGATCCTACAAGTACTGATGAAGGTTTATTAGGTGGTAATTTACTTGAAGAGAATGAGCTGCTTGAAGAAGGTGAGTCATTAGACACAAGTGATGATTTTGATTTAGACGATATAGACAGCCTCATAAATGATCAATTAGATGAACAAGGTTCAAGAGATTCTGAAATTGATAGTGCGTTAGCGGATTCGGTAGAAGATTTAGCTGATGCCCAAGAAGAGTTAGATATTGATGATATCGAATCTTTAGCTACTACATTAAACGAAGAGCAGGGGCTTACAGAGGAGCCAGAACTTGAAGAAGAGCCAGAGCTTTTAGAAGAACCAGAGCTTTTAGAAGAACCAGAGCTTGAAGAAGAGCCAGTGCTTGAGGAAGAGCCAGAGCTTGAAGAAGAGCCAGAACTTGAAGAAGAGCCTGAGCTTGAAGAAGAGCCTGAACTTGAAGAAGAGCCTGAGCTTGAAGAAGAGCCAGAGCTTGTAGAAGAGCCAGAGCTTTTAGAAGAACCAGAGCTTGAAGAAGAACCAGAGCTTGAAGAAGAACCGGAACTTGAAGAAGAGCCAGAGCTTGAAGAAGAGCCAGAGCTTGAAGAAGAGCCAGAGCTTGAAGAAGAACCAGAGCTTGAAGAAGAGCCAGTGCTTGAACAAGAGCCAGAGCTTTTAGAAGAACCAGAGCTTGAAGAAGAGCCAGTGCTTGAAGAAGAACCGGAACTTGTAGAAGAGCCTGTGCTTGAAGAAGATCCAGAGCTTGAAGCAGAACCGGAACCTATAGAAGAACCAGAGCCAGAGCTTGAACCAGAGCCAGAGCTTGAAAAAGAGCCAGAGCTTGAAAAAGAGCAAGAACTTGTAGAAGAGCCTGTGCTTGAAGAAGAACCGGAACTTGAAGAAAATCCAGAGCTTGAAGCAGAACCTGAACCTATAGAAGAACCAGAGCCAGAGCTTGAAAAAGAGTCTGAATCTGCGGATGATTTTACTGATACATCACAATCACTTTTAGACCCAGAAGATTCGCTTGAAGAATACACTGACGACACACTAAAAAGCGTAGATGAACTTTTAAATGAGTTACAACAAGCAACAGATGATGATTACGTAGAAACGCCGGATTGGTCTTTAGACGAGCTTGATGATGACATGGAGGAGATTGAAGTCGACCTAGGTGACGATCCACTCGCGGCTGATGAAGCTGATCTGACGCAAGATGATGAAAGCCAGGAAGATGAATTAGTAACTCCTAGTGAAGAGCTTGATGAATACCCTGAACTAGAATTGGATGATTCACAACCTATCGAAGATGAACCTTCGTTTGTTCCTGAGGAGCTACAAGGAAATTCTTTGGACGGCGATGCTAAAGGCATGTCGCCAAGTCAGGCTGAACAAGATTTAGCTAGTTCACTAATTGGTGATGTTGACCTAGATAGCCTAGAAGATGATTTTGATGATGAACTTTTAATTGATAATGACTTTACTGAATTAACCTCTGACAATGAGCAAGCGTTGGGTGTTGATGCTAAAGAGCAGGCAGATTTATTAAATGATGAATTAAACCCAAGCGAGTTAGAAAATGAAAATATTGATAGCTTACTTGAAGAGCTTGAAGATATAGAGTTACCTGAACAAGCAGATACTCAGTCATCTTTAGAACATGAGGAATTAAATAACTCTGAACTGCTAGAAGACGCTGACACAACTGAACATACACCACTGTCGGCTAGCCAAACTGAGCAAGATTTAGCAAATGCGCTTTCTCAAGATGTTGATTTAAATTCTTTGGATGATGACTTTGATGATGAACTATTAATTGAAAATGATTTCTCTGATTTTGAGGACGATTTAGAGGCTTTAAATGAGCTAGAGCTTGATAACGAAGTTTTAGCTGAACCTGATAGCCCAGAAACCATAGACGAGCTGCCTGCTGAACCAGAAAAATTAGATGATGTTCTAACGCAGACGACAGAGGATAGTTTACTCGAACAAGCCTTTACTGATGAGTTGACACCGCAAACAAACGCGGAGCGAGAAGCGCAACTAACGCAAACGAATACTACTGATCAAAACAATGTTATTTCAGATGATGAACTCGATGAAGAGTTTATGGCTGATTTAACACAAACTGACTTTGATTCATTACTAAATGAATTAGCACAGCCAGAAGAACTAAATGTTGATAATAGCAGTGATTTTGATGTCGATTTTGATAGCTTATTAAGCGAAGACTTAGGCGAAAATTCAGGCGTGGATAAGCCTCAAAATGCGCAAATTAATGAAGTAAATACGTCAGTAGAGGATGCCTTCGTTGATATAGATTCGTTGCTTGAGCAAAGTGACGATGCTGAACTTGAACACGAACCATATAACGATGTAAATATGGATGTAGGTTTGAGCGAGTTTGACGCATTATTAGCAGGTGATAACCCAACTGATGTAGATGCTGAAAGCGGTGGGTATTCTGCCAAGCTAGACCTTGCTCGTGCATACATTGAAATCGACGACTTTGACTCTGCATTAAATGTGATTGACGAGGTTATCGACAAAGGCCCTGAGGATGTTCAAGAAGAAGCACTTAGTTTAAAAGCAAAACTAAAGTAGTTTTTTAGGCATTATAAAAACCGCAATAAGGAATTTATTGCGGTTTTTTTGTAGGTATTCATTGGATCACAACACACTGGCTTTTATTGCATCGCGAGATAGCATAAAATGCCCCGTTCATTAGTACAGTAGGTAAAGCAGTAATTATGCGAGTAGCACTTGGAGTTGAATACAATGGCGCACGTTACAGTGGTTGGCAACGTCAATCACATGTGAATAGTGTACAACAAGAAGTTGAAAAGGCGTTGTCGCGTATTTGTAATCATCCTGTAGAAGTTACCTGTGCGGGACGCACTGATGCTGGCGTTCATGGAACAGGCCAAGTAATACATTTTGATACTGATGCTCAGCGCGATATGGTTGCATTTACTTTAGGCATGAATACGTTAATGCCCAAAGATATCGCTATTCGCTTTGCTCAGCCAGTTTCTGATGACTTTCATGCTCGCTTTAGTGCAACCGCTCGTCGTTATCGTTATGTTATTTATAATTATCCGTTTCGTGGAGCTGTATTAAACGAAGGTGTTACACACTTTCATCACCATTTAGATGAAACTAAAATGCAGCAAGCTTGCCAGTATTTAATAGGTGAGCACGACTTTACCTCTTTTAGAGCGTTGCATTGCCAAGCAAATACGGCAACACGTACAATTCATCACTTATCGGTACAGCGTCAAGGTGATTACGTTATTATAGATATAAAAGCGAATGCTTTTTTACATCATATGGTGCGTAATATTACTGGTTGCCTTATGGATATTGGTTTGCACAAGCATGAGCCTGCATGGCTAAAAGAGCTTTTAGATATTAAAGAGCGAGCAAAAGCCAGCGCCACTGCAAAAGCCGCAGGTTTATATTTAGTTGATGTTGACTACCCTGAACAATTTAATGTACCTAAAACGCCATTAGGGCCTTTATTTTTGCCTGATGTTGATATTTAATCAGCATCTGCTTTTAGCTATTTACTAAGTAGCAGCAACTACTAAGACCAGTTTTTTATACCGTGTTAGTGTAATTCATGTTTTAATTGAAAAAATTTGTCTGTGAGTTATTACTTGCAGGCTCGCGACACAGAACAGCATTAAGAGAGTTGCAAATGAGTTGGCTAGAAAAAATCTTACCAAAAACGACAAAATCATCAGGTCGTAAAGAAATCCCAGAAGGTGTTTGGGCTAAATGTACATCATGTGACTCAATTTTATATAAAGCTGAGTTAGAAAAGTCATTAAATGTATGTCCTAAATGTGCTCATCACATGCGTGTAAGTGGCCGTAAGCGCCTTGAAAGCTTTTTAGATGAAGCTGATCGTGTTGAGCTTGGTACACAACATGAGCCTAAAGATATACTCAAGTTTAAAGATTCTAAAAAGTACTCAGACCGTATTAGCGCAGCTCAAAAAGCAAGTGGTGAAAAAGACGCACTAGTTGCCATTAAAGGGCGCTTAAAAGGCGTACCTATAGCAGCTGTAGCCTTTGAATTTTCGTTCATGGGTGGCTCTATGGCATCTGTGGTAGGTGCACGCTTTGTAGACGCTGTAGATGAATGTTTAGAGCATAACATGCCGCTCATTTGTTTTTCGGCCTCAGGTGGAGCACGCATGCAAGAAGCGCTAATGTCGCTTATGCAAATGGCTAAAACAAGTGCCGCTCTTGCTAAAATGAGCGAAAAAGGTTTACCGTTTATTTCTGTAATGACTGACCCAACTATGGGCGGCGTATCAGCATCTTTAGCAATGCTAGGTGACATTAACGTTGCAGAGCCAAAGGCTTTAATTGGTTTTGCGGGCCCTCGTGTTATTGAGCAAACTGTTCGTGAAACGCTACCAGAGGGTTTCCAGCGTAGTGAATTTTTACTAGAACACGGTGCAATTGATATGATTATCGACCGCCGTGAAATGCGCGATACCTTAGCGCGTATTTTAGCTAAATTTATGAACTTGCCTTCTACTGAACAAGAGCATAGAGTAGCGTAAATTTCAGCTTTACTGATTACACGCTATGACAAAAACAATCCCTAGCCAATCATCAAGCCTTGATGATTGGCTTTGTTATTTAGAAAGTGTTCATCCGGCTAACATAGAAATGGGCCTTGAACGCGTTGCCAGTGTTGCCAATAACATTGGTCTTTTAAACTCCCCTAGCAAAATTATTTTAATTGCAGGCACAAATGGCAAGGGCACAACAGCGCGTTGTTTAGAGTCTTTATTACTTGCTCAAGGCTTTTCTGTTGGCACATACGCCTCACCTCACTTAATACGCTATAACGAACGAGTCCGCATAAATGCTCAAGAACTTGATGATCAATATCATGTAGATGCATTTCATTTGTTAGAACAAGGGCGTAAAGACACACAGCTTACTTATTTTGAATATGGCACCTTAGGCGCTCTTGCTATTTTTAAACGCTGCCAAGTTGATTATGTGTTGTTAGAAGTGGGGTTAGGTGGGCGTTATGACGCAACAAATATAGTGACACCATTTGCCAGCGTCATCACTACAATAGATTTAGATCATAAAGAATATCTAGGCGACACCCGAGAGCTAGTCGCTTACGATAAAGCAGGTATCTTTCGTGAAAACACTCCCGCAATTATAGGTGATTTAAATATACCTCACACCATGACCGATTACGGCGATGAAATTAATGCCAATATGGTTTTATCGGGCAGTGACTTTATTTTTAAAGAAAATGCGCACAGTTTTACCTGGCAGTATAAAGAGCTTGATTTAGAACTAGTTAAACCCGCAATTCCAAGTCAGAATGCTGCAACAGCTTTAACAACGTTAAGTGTGCTAAACCTATTACCTACAGAGCAAGTAATTAAGCAGTGCTTAGCTAGCTTAGCCGTTGAAGGTCGTTTTCAACAACTAAGTGAAGTGCCTTTGGTTTTTACTGATGTGGCTCATAACCCGGAATCTGCTCGTTATTTAGCTAATAAGTTATCAAGCTACGTAGATAAAGGCTTTAAAATTCATGCATTAGCCGCTATGCTTGCTGATAAAGATAAAGCAGGTGTACTTAAAGAAGTAAGCCACTTAGTAAGTCAGTGGTCGGTAGCGAGTTTAGGTGGTCCGCGCGGAGATAGCGCAGAAAACTTAAATAACGCACTTCAAAGTATCTCTCAGGCTAATAATATACACAGTTATAGTAGCGTTGCAGAAGCCCTAGATGGAATTTTACCACAACAAAAAAACGACACTGTTTTGATTGTTTTTGGTTCGTTTTTTACAGTCGCTGGCGCTATTAATTACTTTAAAAAATAGAGAGGATATCGGTGAACTCAGGTTTTATTAATCGCTTAGTCGGAACGAGTATAGTGGTGATCGCAGCAATTGTGTTTATCCCTAATATTCTAGATGGCGAAAAAGTACACTATAAAGAAGGCTTCAAAGCTATTCCAGATAGCCCTGAGTTCAAAACAATTGATCTTCAACAATCAATCGACGAAAAAGTAGCTGATTCAGAGCCGCTAAAGCAAGATGAAATAGAAGATATAACCGCCGATGATGATATCTTAAAGCAGCAGCCAGTGGTTACAGAGAGCGATTATGCTGAGCAACCAAAGCTTGTTGAAGCAACCATAGAGTCAAAAGAGCAGGCAAAGGTTAAAGACGTTGCGCCTGTTAAAGCAAAGCCTATTGCACCTCGTAAAAGTGATGAAAATCTTACTAGCATGGCTTATGTTATTCAATTAGGTAGCTTTTCTCATGTTGCTAATGTTAAAGCGCTTCAGGCTAAATTAAAGGCTCAAGGTTTTAAAACATTTACTAAACCTATAAAAACCCCAAATGGAACACTCACAAAAGTGTTTGTTGGACCATCGCTCAATAAAGCAGAGCTGCAAAAACAGCTCCCTGAGCTAAAAAAGCTTACCAAACTTAATGGTAAAGTGACTCAATACGAAGTGACAAAATAATATTTAAAAAGGCTCATTTAATGAGCCTTTTTTATTTTTAGACAATTATTTTTTTTAATGCTTCAGTGCACATTATGTGTATTTTTATATGTTAATTATTTGTATTAACACCAACATGGTAATCTCCCGTTTAAACTTGCATACAAACGATGTTTGGGTATAGAATGCGCCCCAAATTAGCGACTAATTGGTTCTTATGATCTGGGTTGATTACGCCATTCTTGGCATCATTGCACTGTCTACCATCATCGGTTTAATACGCGGCTTTGTAAAAGAAGCAATGTCATTAGCGGTATGGGCTGGCGCCTTTATCATCTCTAGTTTATTTTACCAATATTTAGCTTCCTTCCTAACAACCATTTCTGAACCCCTTTTAAGAAATGCGGCGGCCATAGCCATATTATTCTTTGCGACGCTACTGTTAGGCGGTTTACTAAACTATATTTTAGGTGAGCTTGTACATCGTACTGGTTTATCGGGTACCGACCGTGTTTTTGGCATAGTGTTTGGTGCTCTACGAGGCGTGTTGGTCGTGAGCGCGTTACTCTTCTTTCTTGATGCTTTTACTGGTGCACCTAGCACGCACTGGTGGGGCAATTCTATTTTGATTCCAGAATTTGGCTTTGTTGTTGAATGGTTTTTTTCGTACCTCGAAAACAACTCTAGCTTTTTAAATTCAGTAAACCGTTAATCGGCGAGGATAAATTACATGTGTGGTATCGTTGGAATAGTCGGAACGTCTCCTGTAAATCAGGCGATATATGATGGCTTAACCGTTTTGCAGCACCGAGGCCAAGATGCCGCGGGTATTATTACCATAGAGAACAATACGTTTAGCTTACGCAAAGCGAATGGTCTTGTGAAAGATGCATTTCACACCCGTCATATGAAGCGACTACAAGGTACAATTGGTATTGGCCATGTGCGTTATCCAACTGCAGGCTCTTCTAGTTCATCTGAAGCGCAGCCTTTTTATGTTAACTCACCATTTGGTATTGCACTTGCCCACAATGGCAACCTTACAAATGCTGAAGCGTTAAAAGAGCAGTTATTTTCAGAAGCTCGCCGTCACGTAAATACAACTTCAGATTCAGAAATTTTGCTTAACATCATGGCACATGAATTAAGCAAATCAGACAAGTTACATTTAGACCCTGAAGATATTTTTACAGCAGTAACCGAAGTAAACAATAAAGTAAGCGGTGGTTATGCAACAATTGCAATGATCATCGGTCACGGTATTGTTGCTTTTCGTGACCCGAACGGTATTCGCCCATTAGTCTTTGGTAAGCGTGAGACCGAAAAAGGCACTGAATATATGTTCGCTTCAGAAAGCGTAGCGTTAAAGCCTGATGGCTTTGAATTTATTCGAGACGTAGCACCTGGTGAAGCTATTTATGTTACAGAGTCGGGTGAGTTTCATTCGCTAAGCTGTGCAGAAAAAGCATCATACTCTCCGTGTATTTTTGAATTTGTTTATTTTGCTCGTCCTGACTCTACCATCGACCGCATGTCTGTTTACGCAACACGCGTAAATATGGGCACTAAACTAGGTGAAAAAATTGCTCGTGAGTGGGCTGATAAAGACATTGACGTAGTTATCCCAATCCCTGAAACATCGTGCGATGTAGCTCTAGAAATTGCTCGTGTGCTTGATTTGCCTTACCGCCAAGGTTTTGTAAAAAACCGTTATATTGGTCGTACGTTTATCATGCCAGGCCAAGAAATGCGTAAAAAGTCAGTGCGTCAAAAACTAAACGCTATTGACCGAGAATTTAAAGGTAAAAATGTACTATTAGTTGATGACTCAATTGTACGTGGTACTACATCAGCACAAATAGTTGAAATGGCACGTGAATCCGGCGCTAAAAACGTATACTTTGCATCGGCAGCACCTGAAATTCGCTTCCCAAATGTGTATGGTATTGATATGCCATCGGCAGCTGAGCTTATTGCTCACGGCCGTGAAGTTGAAGATATAAATACGAGCATTAGCGCAGACGGTTTAATTTTCCAATCATTAAACGATTTAATAGCCGCAGTAAGCCAAGAAAACCCTGAAATTACAAAGTTCGAAACATCTGTTTTCGATGGCCAATACATCACTGGCGATATAGATCAGGATTACTTAAACAGAATAGATAAATTAAGAAATGACTCAGCAAAAAGCACACGTGAAAACGCTATGTCTGCTAATTTAGAAATTCATAATCAAGATGAAAATGAATCAGATTAAGTTGTGATTAAAAATCATCAGGTATAAAAAAAGGAGCTAAATAGCTCCTTTTTTGCGAAGGAAAGAAGGGAACACTTCTATCAAACAACACATATTGATTTGGTTATGTGAACATCGGGCTTACAATCCCATTTGTCCAAAGCATTGCTGTTACTGCTAAAATTATTACCAGCAGAATCAATCCACAGGTCACCACTGAGCTTGCGTAAATAAACCCCCGTTCTTGAGGTATGTGCATCAAAATAGGCACTCCGGTATACAGTAAATAAACAGAATAAGCCAAAGCCAGTATTCCTATACACACAACAAACCAAAGTTCAGGCCAAAATGCGCCAAGTGCCGACATAAATACAGGGGTTGCCGTATAAGCGGCAAGCTCTAATGTTTGAGTAAATGTAGGTTTAGCGCCAAACGTTATAGCCATCCAATGTGCTAAATAGGCAAGTGCAAAAACACCTCCAATTAATGCTATGTACATCGCAGCTGCAATGAGTAGGGCACTATCGTGAGTTAAAAAAACGGGGGCACCAGTACCTATACTCCATCCTAAATATACAGATGAGTAATACCCCATAATTGAGGGAAATAAAGCAATAAGCAGTATATGCGATAAGCTATAAGTTAAACTTTCGTGACGGTTATCTATTGTTTGCCATTCTTCGAGTGGGTGGGCATAAATGCCCCAAAGGTGATTCAGTATCATAGCGGTACTCCATAAAAGGAACGTATTACTGTTGGTTTTAATTGTTTATAGTTAGTTTGTTTTTTATACAGTATCTATATTTATGGTTTAGTTCATAAACAAAGTCAAGTTAACTCGTTATTAACATTTTAAGTAGCTTGTTTTACCAAATTTTATTCTTCGTTATTTTTCGTGTTAAAATGCATTTTTATTTTTTGAAGTAACGAGCAGCAACGTGCCACACAGCGAACTTTTAGCACCTATTAATAATTTTTTATTGTGCGAAACTCCCAATGAATGGGTTATTGAGGCAGTAAAAAAAGAAAACTTATCGGTGATATTAATTGATCACTTAATTTGTGAGTTAAAGGCGGCGCAAAGTGCGATGTTTTTAATTCGTAAATATGCTGTAGATAAAGAAAGTAGCGATGCTTTGCTTGAGTGGCTTAAGCCTTTTGAAACGCTTATTTATAAACGTGAAGGTGATTGGCGTGACCTGCCTGCAAAAAATAAACTCACCAAGTCTATTATTCCTAAATCGAACTCTCCTTACGGACAAGACTTGATAGATAAAATGGTTATGCTTATAAAAGAAGAGCTGCATCATTTTTATCAAGTGCTCGAAATAATGGATGAGTATGGAGTTGAGTATCAAAGCATTACGCCATGTCGATACGCTAAAGGTATGCTACGCAACGTAAAAACATTTGAGCCAAATGCTTTAGTCGATAAATTAATTGTAGGTGCCTACATTGAAGCACGCTCGTGTGAGCGTTTTGCAAAGCTTGCGCCGCATGTAGATAAACGCTTAGGCGATTTTTATATTTCATTACTTCGATCTGAAGCGCGTCATTACCAAGATTATTTAACACTAGCTCAAGAAATTGCCGATTTTGATATTACAGAGCGCGTCGATTTTTTTGCAAAAATAGAAGCTGATCTAATCCAATCTCCAGATGATGATTTTAAGTTTCATAGTGGGGCGCCAACACCTAATAGCTAATTGCTACTAGGGCTTATTACATTTAAAAGTTAAAATTGCATTTAGATTAGGCCTAATGGGCAGCGCATGGTTAGCGTTCATACTAGGTTACTGCCAATTTATAGGCAGTAACCTCACTGAACAGGTTCTGTCTTGTATAAAAGCCAAACATGCTGTTGTAATACTAATTCGCAATAATACTTAATCATTTTGCGGGGCTAAACGTGTCGCCACCTACGGTAAAAGCTCTCATTTACGATTGCATGGATACAGAAGGTAGAGCAATGCAGGAGCAATTGCCGAGAACGACTAAATAGTAATTTTTTGCCTAGCTACCAACAGGTTTTTCCAGTCTAAAAATAGAACACTTAATTAAGCAAATTGGTATAATTCAACCTAGAAAGATAAACACCCCAGTTAGCTCTCAAAATTATTAGCAAACGCTTTTAAATAGTGTTTAATGTATTCATCACTAAAGTGATGCTTTTTTAATACTTTAGCAATAGAACCATTTTTTATAATGGCTTCAAGGCCTGCCTCAAATTGAGCAATCTGCTTGTTATTGTCAGGACTACTTTTAGAGACAATTAAATGAAGCTTATGAATTGCTAAATGTGGTGGTAGGTATTCAATTACTTGTTCTTCGTTTTTTAGTAATTTAGGGCTGTGCTTAATCCAATACTCACCTACTTCTTTGGTACCCGCAACCAAATCTACTCGTTCGTTTTGTAATAAAAATAAGCTATTAACTAAGTTAGCAGTTGAGGTCAGAGATAATCTGGGGTCGTGTGAAAAATCAGCGCTTATAGGGTCACCGGCCTCTTTACAAATATTATAAGGTAGTAAAGATTCAAGCGAGCCATCGTAGTTAATTGTACTTTTTTTAAGTTTAAAAAGCCCTGAATGCGCAACGGCTAGTGGGCGTGAATATACAAAAATTTCGCCTCTTTGCTTTGAATAAAAAGCACCAAGAATAGCTGTTTTTTTTGTTTTTCTAAAAGATTAAGAGAGCGATTCCAAGAGGTAAATTCTATTTCGGTATTTATGTTCTGACTTTTTAAAGCGAGTTTAGTTATCTCAAATAACCAGCCATTATTTGGTAACTCTTCGGAGAAGTAGGGAGGGAAATTTTCGGTCACGATATGCCAAGTTTGCTCGCTTTTAGCTGTATTCGCATAGAAAGCTAAAACTATAAAAAGCAGCACACGGAACATTTATTATCCTTAACTATTTAAATACCTTACATTTAAGGATAGTCAGAAAATAAAATTATGCGAAAGGTGTACTAATTAATTTTTGTGATTGTGGTGTAACCACCAAATATGAGCCTTGAGTGTACCAGTCTCCTAATACTGTGCGCGTAAGCGTTTTATTGTTTAGCGGGTATGTATGAACGTTAGGACGATGAGTGTGGCCGTGTATCATGTTGCTCACATCATGCTTTTTAAATGTTTCTAGAACGGTTTCGTCTACAACATCTAAGATTTCTATTGGCTTGTCGGCTTGGCTTAGTTTGCTTTTTTCACGTGCGTTGCGGGCTATTTTTTTTCTATACCAAAGCGGCATAGCTAGCATAAGCTTTGGCCACCACCAACCACGACTTTTTTTACGGAATTTTTGATATTCAGTATCTTGAGTACACATTTCATCGCCATGTAAAATAACGGTAGGTGTACCGTATAAATCAATCACGGCTTGTTCGCTTAAAAGTGTCATGCCAGCTAAGTTTGCATATTGCTCTCGCATAATAAAGTCGCGGTTGCCATGTATAAAATATACTGGCGTACCTGCATGACTTACAGCTTTTAAATGCTTAGCTACATCGCTTGCAAGTTCAGTGACATAGTCATCACCTACCCATACTTCAAAAAAGTCACCTAAAATATAAAGCGCATCAACGTTTTGATTTAGAATATTAGATTCTAAAAATTTAAAAAAAGCAGCGCTAATGTCAGGTCTGTTTTCACTTAAATGTAAATCAGCAATAAAGTATGTCTTACGAGTCATAGGGATGTCTTTTCGATATAAATAAAGCGGGCGTATGTATATTGCATAAACACCCGCTGATACTCCACATTACGTGGGTAAACGTACTATTAGCTAACAGTAACGCTTTCGATGATCACGTCTTCAAGAGGCACGTCTTGGTGAAAACCGTTGCTACCTGTCGCTACACCTTTAATTTTTTCTACAATGTCCATGCCTTCAACTACTTCAGCAAACACACAGTAACCCCAGCCTTGAGATGTTTCGCTGCTGTGGTTTAAGAAATCGTTGTTGTTAACGTTAATAAAAAACTGTGCAGTAGCTGAATGAGGATCAGGAGTACGTGCCATTGCTAAAGTACCTACTTTATTAGATAGGCCGTTGTTAGCTTCGTTTTGAATAGGATCGTTAACGTCTTTTTGTTCCATACCTGGAACAAAACCACCGCCTTGAACCATAAAGCCATCAATTACACGGTGAAAAATTGTACCGTTGTAAAAACCAGCATTTGCATACTCTAAAAAGTTTTTAACTGTGTTTGGTGCTTCCGCTTCGTGCATTTTAATGGTGATGTCACCAAAGTTTGTGTGTAGAACAACCATGAGGTTTCCTATATCTGGTTTAAATAGTCGCGCTATTTTATCTTAGTTAGCTAAGATTAACAAAGCGCTAGAGCCCATGCTTTGCAAGTGGTAACATACATTTTCTTGATAACAGTGAAGGACACCAACTAAATGGTACAAATATACAACACACTCACGCGACAAAAAGAACAATTTAAACCTATGGTCGAAGGAAAAATCGACATGTATGTGTGTGGTATCACCATTTATGATTACTGTCACATAGGTCATGCGCGTACATTTGTTGGGTTTGACGTAATAGTCCGCTACCTTCGCCATATTGGCTACGACTTAAAATACGTACGCAATATTACCGATGTTGACGATAAAATAATTAAACGTGCAAATGAAAATGGCGAGTCAATAAACGATTTAACACTTCGTATGACTAAAGCAATGCATGAAGATTTCGATAGTTTGAACATGTTACGTCCAGATGTTGAGCCTACAGTAACGGGCCACATGGATGAAATTATTGAAATGGTTGAGCGTTTAGTTGCTAAAGGTCATGCGTATGTTGCGGCTGATGGCGATGTATTATTTGATGTTTCAACGTTTGAGCAATACGGCGCGCTATCTCAGCAAGATTTAACAATGCTTCAGTCAGGCTCACGTGTTGAGGTGGCTCAAGATAAAGACGACCCATTGGACTTTGTTTTATGGAAAAAAGCCAAAGCAGGGGAGCCATCTTGGTCATCTCCATGGGGAGAAGGGCGCCCAGGTTGGCACATTGAGTGTTCAGCAATGAGCTCAAAGCATCTAGGTGAGCATTTTGATATTCATGGTGGAGGTTCTGATTTACAGTTTCCGCATCACGAAAATGAAATTGCTCAATCATGCTGTGCAAATAATGGTAAATACGTAAATACGTGGATCCACACAGGTATGGTGCAAGTTAATAAAGAAAAAATGTCTAAATCTTTAGATAACTTTTTTACTGTACGTGAAGTATTAAAAGCTTACGATGCTGAGTCTGTTCGTTACTTTTTAATATCGGGTCATTACCGCAGCCAATTAAATTACTCGCAAGAGAATTTAGATCAAGCACGTTCGTCACTTGAACGTATTTACACAGCGCTTCGTGATGTAGAGCTGGTAGAATGCGATTTAGAAGGCAACGAGTTCGTTGCCAAGTTTAGAAAAGCAATGAATGATGACTTTAATACACCAGAAGCACTACCTGTGTTGTTCGAACTTGCAAAAGAGTTAAACCGCGTGAAAGATACTGATACAGGTCAAGCTGGTAAGTTAGCGTTTATACTGCGCAGCCTTGGTGAAGTGCTAGGGGTTGCTCAACAAGCACCTGAGGCTTTTTTACAAGGCGGGCAAGATGATGAAGAAGTTGCAACGATTGAAGCTTTAATAGTAAAGCGTAATGAAGCACGTGCGAGTAAAGACTGGGCTGCTGCTGATGAAGCACGTGATGCGCTTAATGCTTTAGGTGTAATACTTGAAGATTCAGCCGGTAAAACAACGTGGCGTAAAGCGTAAATGTTTTAAAAAATAGCTTTAAATAAAAAGGGTTGCCAATTGGCAACCCTTTTTATTTAATCTGCGTTTTAGTTAATATATTAATTATATTAAGTAATTTTAGCTGTGGTATTTTTCACATGCTTCTAATGTGTTTTCAATTAAGCTTGCTACTGTCATTGGGCCAACGCCGCCAGGTACAGGTGTTATAAAGTCAGCTTTTTGCTCAGCAACACTGTACTCAACATCGCCCACTAATTTACCGGTATCTAAGCGGTTTATACCTACATCAATAACTATTGCTCCTTCTTTAACCCAATCACCAGGGATAAACTCAGGCTTGCCAACAGCAACTACTAATAAGTCAGCACGGCGAACGTGTGTTTCTAAATCTTGTGTAAATTTATGACATACCGTTGTAGTACAACCTGCCAGTAATAACTCAAGCGACATTGGGCGACCAACTATATTAGATGCACCAACCACAACCGCATGCATCCCTTTATAACGCACACCTGTTGAATCAAGTAAGGTAATAATGCCCTTTGGAGTACAAGGACGAAGCGCTGGCATACGCTGCGCTAAACGACCTATATTATAAGGGTGGAAACCATCAACGTCTTTGTGTGGCGTGATGCGCTCTAAAATCTTTTCAGCGTCTAGGCCTTGTGGCAACGGTAATTGAACTAAGATACCGTCTACTTCAGCATCATTATTTAACTCATCAATTAAATCTAAAAGCGTTTGTTCAGTAGCGTCTGATGGTAAATCAAAAGATTTTGAAATAAAACCAACTTCTTCACAGGCTTTGCGTTTTGAACCAACATAAACTTGGCTTGCAGGATCTTGTCCTACAAGTACTACTGCGAGTCCTGGTGCACGTAAACCATTTTTAACACGTTCAGATACACGTTCTGCTACTGCACTACGTACTTGTTTTGCGATTGCTTTACCATCAATGATGTTTGCCGTCATGGGTGACCTTTAATTAGGGTTAATTAACTTGATTCCGATACTTTAAAAAGTGAATGCATAAAATAGGGGTAGTAATGCCTATAAAGAATCTATTCTTTAAATTATCACTTTTTAATATAGAGGCTATTTTCGCAGAAAAGCACTAAAGCGCCAAGGTGCTTTTAAGCTATAAAACGTAAGAAGCGTAAAAAGAGTTTAAATTTTAAACCCTACATTGCAATATTTAACCATTGTGAGCTAAAAATAAGCAGTTGATTGGTTTTCTTAAAAAAACGTTTGACCTAACCCCGTCAAATCACTATTATGCACCCCGTTGTCAACGAGGTCATTCGTTAACAATAGTAAGCATCGGCGATTAGCGCAGTTTGGTAGCGCACTTGGTTTGGGTCCAAGGGGTCGCAGGTTCAAATCCTGCATCGCCGACCACTTTTTTAAAAGTAAGCTTATTTGTACGCTATGAAGTTTTCGATGCGCCCATAGCTCAGCTGGATAGAGCAACGCCCTTCTAAGGCGTGGGTCGAAGGTTCGAATCCTTCTGGGCGCACCATGTTGAAAACGTGTAAATATAGCGGTGATTGTAGCTCAGTTGGTAGAGCCCCGGATTGTGATTCCGGTTGTCGTGGGTTCGAGCCCCATCAGTCACCCCAATTTACATTGAGTATCGGCGATTAGCGCAGTTTGGTAGCGCACTTGGTTTGGGTCCAAGGGGTCGCAGGTTCAAATCCTGCATCGCCGACCACTTTCTTATAAGTGGTCTTAAATTCAAAGTTTAAGTATTCACAATATATATCGGCGATTAGCGCAGTTTGGTAGCGCACTTGGTTTGGGTCCAAGGGGTCGCAGGTTCAAATCCTGCATCGCCGACCACTTTCATTATATCAAATAATGAAACGTGAAAATTAATACTCTATATTCCATACCTTATCTTTATATTCAAATTCATTAATAAAATTTTAATTACTTACAATCTAATTAGTTTGTTTTTTATTCGGTTGTGCGCGATCAGTGCCGATCTAGCCTAAATAATTGCCCCCTACACTCGACTCTCATGATTATTAGGTTATAATGCCGCGTCTATTGTTTAACATAGTGCCCGAAGGGCAGAGCAGCAATGATATCTCATGGTAGCGACGGATGTATTTAAGCATTAAATTTAGCTTAAATTTTATCAAGACTCATGAAGGTACTTTGTTTGTAAGGAAGGCGAACAGTCGCCAAAATTGAATATTGAGGTAAATCATGCAAGTTTCTGTTGAGACGACTCAAGGCCTTGAGCGCCGTCTGACCATCACCGTTCCTGCAGAGAACGTTGAGACCGAAGTAAAAAAACGCTTACAACAACTGTCAAAAACACAGCGTATTGATGGTTTCCGTGCTGGTAAAGTTCCAGTTTCAGTAATTAACAAGCGTTTTGGTCCTGCAGTTCGTCAAGAAGTTGCTGGCGAAGTAATGCAACGTAATTACATTGAGGCAATCGTTGCTGAAAAAATTAACCCTGCTGGCGCACCATCATTTGCTCCAAAATCTCTTGAAGCAGGTAAAGATTTAGAATTCTCAGCTACGTTTGAAGTTTACCCTGAAGTTGAAGTTCAAGGTTTAGATAAAATTGCTGTAGAAAAACCAGCAGTTACAGTAACTGACGAAGATTTAGCAAACATGCTAGAAACACTTCGTAAACAGCACGCTTCTTGGGCTGATGTTGATACAGCTGCTGGCGAAAACGACCGTGTAACTGTTGATTTCGTAGGTACTATCGACGGTGAAGTATTTGAAGGCGGTAAAGCTGAAGACTTCCCATTAGAACTTGGCCAAGGTCGTATGATCCCAGGTTTTGAAGATAACATCGTAGGTAAAAAAGCAGGCGAAGAAGTAGTTGCTGATGTAACTTTCCCTGATGACTACCACGCTGAAAACCTTAAAGGTAAAGCGGCTCAATTCACTATCACAGTGAAAAAAGTTGAAGCGCAAGAGTTACCTGAATTAAGCGAAGAGTTTGCAACTAAATTCGGTGTTACCGAAGGCGGCGTAGACGCGCTTAAAGAAGAAGTTAAAAAGAACATGACACGTGAGCTTGACCAAGCAGTTAAAGCTAACGTTAAAGACCAAGCAATTAAAGGTCTTTTAGAAAACAACGAAATTGAAGTGCCAAAAGCACTTGTTGATCAAGAAGTTGACGCACTACGTCAGCAAGCAGCTCAACGTTTTGGCGGCGACGCTAAAAACATGCCTGAGCTTCCAGCTGAATTGTTCCATGAGCAAGCTGTAACTCGCGTTAAAACTGGCCTTTTATTAGGTGAAGTGATCAAAGCTAACGACATCAAAGTTGATGATGCTAAAGTTGAAGCACTTATCGCAACAGTAGCGTCTGCATACGAAGATCCAACTGAAGTAGTAGAATACTACAAAGGTAATGATCAACTAATGCAGCAAATGCGTAATGTAGCAATGGAAGAGCAAGCAGTTGAAGCTATTTTAGCTAAAGCAAATGTTTCTGACGTTGAAAAAGCATTTGACGACATCATGAATCCGCAGCAAGGTGCTTAATAAGTCATTGACTTAAGCTCTCGCTAACGATTAAATGGCTCGTGTTACTCTGTTTATGCAGTGTGCCCGGGCCATTTTAGTTTGTGGCTCTTAATTTGCGAAAAATGATAACTATGCTTTTCTTATAGTGAAGGATAAGTATAAGCGCATAAGGAATTAAATAAGTATGAACACTGGTATTACAGATCCCCTAAACGCATTAGTCCCTATGGTTGTTGAACAAACGGCTAAAGGCGAGCGCTCGTATGATATTTATTCGAGATTATTAAAAGAGCGTATTATCTTTTTAACAGGCCAAGTTGAAGACAACATGGCAAATCTAATTTTAGCGCAAATGCTATTTTTAGAATCAGAAAATCCTGACAAAGATATCTTTTTATATATCAACTCACCAGGTGGTTCAGTTACTGCAGGCATGGCCATTTACGATACAATGAACTTCATCAAACCAGATGTAAGCACAATTTGTGTTGGTCAAGCAGCAAGCATGGGCGCATTTTTACTTACAGCGGGTGCTAAAGGTAAGCGTTTTTGTCTACCAAACTCACGTGTAATGATTCACCAACCATTAGGTGGTTTCCAAGGTCAAGCGTCTGACTTTGAAATACACGCTAAAGAAATTCTGTCTATTAAAGACAAACTTAACCGCTTAATGGCTGAGCATACAGGCCAACCATTAGATGTTATTTCACGCGATACAGATCGTGATAACTTTATGAGTGCATCACAAGCTGTAGACTACGGACTTGTAGACTCAGTATTTACAAATCGCGATAGCAAGTAAGCGTGTAGGCAAGCAAACTATTGCTTGCCACTATGAGTTACTATGCGAAAACCAGTAAATTTTGGTATAGTTAAAAGCGAATTTGAATAGTTGCCAACCGGTTTGGCAGCCAACGTATAAAATGAGGTAGCTGAATGTCTGACACTCCTACAGACGGCGACAAAAGTAATAAATTGTTATACTGTTCTTTTTGTGGCAAAAGCCAGCATGAAGTTCGTAAATTAATTGCAGGTCCTTCAGTATACATTTGTGATGAATGTGTAGAGCTGTGTAACGATATCATCAGGGAAGAAATCAAAGACATTGCTCCTAAGCATAATGCGTCTGATAAACTACCTGTGCCAAAAGAAATTCGTAATCACCTAGACGACTACGTAATTGGTCAAGACCATGCTAAAAAAGTATTATCAGTAGCGGTATACAACCACTACAAACGCTTGCGTAACCAATCTACAAAGCAGGAAGTTGAACTAGGTAAAAGTAATATTCTACTTATTGGCCCAACAGGTAGTGGTAAAACATTACTTGCAGAAACGCTAGCACGCCTTTTAGATGTGCCGTTTACTATGGCTGATGCCACAACATTAACCGAAGCCGGTTATGTAGGTGAAGATGTAGAAAACATCATTCAAAAACTATTGCAAAAATGCGATTACGATGTAGAAAAAGCCCAGCGCGGTATTGTTTACATCGATGAAATTGACAAAATTTCTCGCAAATCAGATAACCCATCAATTACACGTGATGTATCAGGTGAAGGTGTGCAACAAGCACTACTTAAACTGATTGAGGGTACTGTTGCTTCGGTTCCACCACAAGGTGGTCGTAAGCACCCACAGCAAGAGTTTTTACAAGTAGACACATCTAAGATTTTGTTTATTTGTGGTGGTGCATTTGCAGGCCTAGATAAAGTAATTGAGCAGCGTAGCCATAAAAACACTGGTATTGGTTTTGGCGTTAACGTAAAAGAGTCTGCGGCGAGCCGTTCTTTAAGTGATACATTTAAAGACGTAGAGCCAGAAGATTTAGTTAAATACGGCTTAATCCCTGAGTTTATTGGTCGTCTACCGGTTGTTGCTACGTTAACTGAACTTGACGAAGCAGCGCTTGTGCAAATTTTAAGTGAACCTAAAAACGCGATTACTAAGCAATTCTCTGTATTGTTTGGTATGGAAGATGTTGAACTTGAATTTCGTGATGACGCCTTAGCAGCAATTGCTCACAAAGCAATGGAGCGCAAAACAGGTGCTCGTGGTCTTCGTTCGATTGTTGAAGGTGTATTACTTGATACCATGTACGAACTACCGTCTATGGACGATGTAAGCAAAGTGGTTATTGATGAAACCGTTATTAAAGGTGAGTCAGACCCAATCTTGATTTATGAAAACAATAAACAAGACAAAGCTGCATCTGAGTAGTTTTTAAGCTATTTGCATAAAAAAGGAGCCTTAGGCTCCTTTTTTTATAATTAATTTAGTCGAGTAGGGGAAAATTGTTGAACTTTAATTAGTTTATCCCCATATACTTGAGTAATCTTTTAAATAAATAAAGTGCGAAGAGAAAATATAATGACGCTTGAGAGAACCGACCGAGTCGAAATCCCAGTCCTAGCACTGCGCGATGTTGTGGTATATCCACACATGGTGATCCCGCTTTTTGTTGGCCGTGAAAAATCAATAAAATGCCTAGAAGCGGCAATGGACAAAGACAAACAAATTTTCTTGGTTGCACAAAAAGATGCAACTGTAGATGAACCAGAACAAGACGATATTTACCGTATTGGTACTATTGCCACTGTACTTCAGTTATTAAAATTACCAGACGGTACACTGAAAGTTTTAGTTGAAGGTACACAACGCGCACAAATTGAAGAATTTGTAGATAACGATGACTTTTTTGTTGCTAACGCCCAATTTATTGAATCTGATTCGGTAGACGAGCAAGAGCAAGATATATTTATTCGCAGCGCTATTAGCCAGTTTGAAGGCTATGTAAAACTAAACAAAAAGATTCCACCAGAAGTATTAACCTCTGTGTCGGGTATTGATGAGCCAGCACGTCTTGCCGACACAATGGCAGCGCATATGCCGCTTAAAGTGCCTGAAAAACAAAAAGTGCTAGAAATCTCAAGTGTGACTGAACGCTTAGAGTATTTAATGGCGTTGATGGAAGGTGAAATAGACTTACTGCAAGTTGAGAAGAAAATTCGTACCCGCGTGAAAAAGCAGATGGAAAAATCTCAGCGCGAGTATTACCTCAACGAGCAAATGAAAGCCATTCAAAAAGAGCTTGGTGAGCTTGATGATGTGCCTGACGAATTTGAAGCGCTTAAAAAGCGTATTGAAGACTCTGGCATGCCTGATGAAGCTAAAGAAAAGGCCACTACTGAGCTTAATAAGCTTAAAATGATGTCGCCAATGTCTGCTGAAGCCACGGTTGTACGCTCTTACATTGATACGTTAATTAACGTGCCATGGAAAAAACGCTCTAAAGTGAAAAAAGATTTAGCGGGCGCGCAAAAAATCCTTGATAGCGATCACCACGGCTTAGATAAAGTTAAAGAACGTATTATTGAATACCTCGCAGTGCAACAGCGTACAAATAAGCTTAAAGGGCCTATTTTATGTTTAGTGGGTCCTCCAGGTGTTGGTAAAACATCTTTAGGGCAATCAATAGCGCGCTCTACTGGCCGTAAATATGTGCGTATGGCCTTAGGTGGCGTACGTGACGAGGCTGAAATTCGTGGCCATCGTCGTACTTACATTGGTTCTATGCCAGGCAAGCTAATTCAAAACATGTCTAAAGTGGGCGTTAAAAACCCATTATTCTTGTTAGATGAAATTGACAAAATGTCATCAGATATGCGCGGTGACCCAGCATCAGCTCTTCTAGAAGTATTAGATCCTGAGCAAAACAGCCATTTTGCCGATCATTACCTTGAAGTTGATTACGATTTATCTGACGTTATGTTTGTAGCCACATCAAACAGCTTTAATATTCCGGGTCCATTATTGGACCGTATGGAAGTTATTCGTTTATCGGGTTACACCGAAGATGAAAAGCTAAACATTGCAAAAGAGCACCTTATTACTAAGCAAGTTAAACGTAATGGTTTAAAAGATAACGAGGTAGTAATAGAAGATAGCGCTATTATTGGCATTATTCGTTACTACACGCGTGAAGCGGGTGTGCGTAACCTTGAACGTGAAATATCTAAACTGTGCCGTAAAGCCGTTAAAAATATCTTGCTAGAAAAAGACACTAAAACAGTGACTATCAATCAAGATAACCTAGAAGACTTTTTAGGTGTGCAGCGCTTTGATTATGGTAAAGCCGAAGATGGTAACCGTATTGGCCAAGTAACTGGTTTAGCGTGGACAGAAGTAGGTGGCGACTTACTTACTATTGAATGTGCAGCTGTTCCAGGTAAAGGCAAGTTAAGTTACACAGGTTCACTGGGTGATGTAATGCAAGAGTCAATTCAGGCTGCGATGACTGTTGTACGTAATCGTGCTGATACATTCCGTATTAATAGCGATTTTTACGAAAAACGCGACATACACGTTCACGTACCTGAAGGTGCAACACCTAAAGATGGCCCAAGTGCCGGTGCTGCGATGGTAACGGGTTTAGTGTCTAGCTTAACGGGTAACCCTGTAAAAGCTGACGTGGCGATGACAGGCGAAATAACACTACGTGGTGAAGTATTACCAATTGGTGGCCTTAAAGAAAAGTTATTGGCTGCGCATCGCGGTGGAATTAAAACAGTCATCATTCCAAAAATTAACGAACGTGACCTAAAAGAGATCCCAGACAACGTGCTGGCAGGTCTTGATGTTCACCCTGTTACGTGGATTGACGAGGTGTTAAAACTTGCTTTAGTGCATCCTGTTGAGAGTTTTTCGCCCGAAACACCGAAAAACCAATAAAAAACCCAAAAAAAGTGCTTTTTAGGGCTTTTCAAATCTAAACGGTATGATAAGTTAAGCACTGGTTTTCAAGCCTAGCCCTTATGGGGCCTAGGCTTAAGAAAAATATAATCATGTGAGCATTAAAAGTTTGCTCTAAAATTTTCAAAAAAGTGATGTTAGTTTAAAAAACCATCGCTCTTGATAATAACAATGAAAGAGGATGATATTGTGAATAAATCTCAATTAATCGATCAAATCGCAGCTGACGCTGACATTTCTAAAGCGGCTGCAGGTCGTGCACTAGATTCATTCATCGGATCTGTATCTGGCGCGCTTAAAGATGGCGATTCAGTTGCACTTGTAGGTTTTGGTACTTTCTCAGTACGTGAACGTGCTGCACGTTCAGGCCGTAACCCACAAACTGGTGAAACTATTCAAATTGCTGCAGCTAATATCCCAGCTTTCAAAGCCGGTAAAGCGCTTAAAGACGCAGTAAACTAATCACTGTTTTACACACATTAGTTATGGCGAGTATAAAGATACTGATTCACCACAACAGATGAATTAAGTAACTTTACCGCCAGTTACTTCAAGTGAAAAAGCGTATCTGGTAAGATACGCTTTTTTTACATGTGACAAGGTAAAATACCTTGATCAAAAAGAGATAAACAAATGCTTGAGAAAATCAGAGAGGGCTCACAAGGCCCTGTAGCCAAAATAATTTTAGGCGCGGTGATTTTATCTTTTGCCTTAGCAGGGATCGGTAGTTACTTAGGTCAAACCACAGAACAACCCGTTGCTGAAGTAAATGGAATTAAAATTAGCCAAACCGAATTTAATCGTGCTTATCAAAACGAACGTAGCCGTTTAGAGCAACAATTTGGTGAATACTTTACACAAATTGCAGCCGATCCAAATTATATGGCACAAATACGTCAAGGTGTAATTGACCGCTTAGTACAACAAGAATTGCAATCACAATTAGCGGCAGATTTAGGCCTTCGCGTGAGCGACGACAGCGTTCGTAAAACCATTTTAGAACTACCTTACTTTCAAATTGGCGAAAAGTTTAATAACGACCGTTACTTACAAGTAATTCGTCAAATGAACTTTCAACCAGATGCATTTCGTGAATATCTTCGTAAAGATATGACGCGCAGCCAATTAGTATCAGCTGTAGCAGGTACTGACTTTGCATTAGAAAGCGAGCTTAAGAGTGCGATTGCACTACAGCAACAAACGCGTAGCATCGACTACTTAGTCGTTAACAAAGAAGCACTAGCAAAAGACATTGAAGTATCAGAGCAAGAAATTTCTGATTACTATGACCTAAACTCTTCACAGTTTTTATCGCCAGAGCTAATTTCAGTAAATTATATTGAATTAAATGCGTCAGATATTAACGTTGAGTCGGTAACTGAGGATGATGTAAAAGCGTATTACGAGCAAAATAAAGCGCAGTACATCGAGCCTGAAAAACGCCGTGTATCGCATATCTTAATTGATAACAGTGAAGACGACGATGCAGCTAAAGAAAAAGCTAACGCACTACACGCTCAACTTGAGCAAGGTGCAGACTTTGCAGAGCTTGCTGAGTCATCGTCTGATGATATTGTAAGCGCTGAAATGGGCGGCGACCTTGAGTGGATTGAGCGTGATGTAATGGACCCTGCATTTGAAGAGGCAGCTTTTGCACTTGAAAATAAAGGTGACTTTTCAGAGGTTGTTGCATCTGAGTTTGGTTATCACATTATTAAGCTTACAGATCTTCAGCCACAACAAGTAAAAGCGTATGACGATGTTAAAGCAGATTTACGTGCTGAGCTTGAGCAAACTGAAAAAGTAGATGCATTTTACGAGAAGCAAACTGAAATGGGCGCATTAGCGTTCGAAATTTCAGACCGTTTAGATGATGCCGCAGAAGCTGCAGACGTTGAAGTTAAATCTACAGAGCTTTTAGCGCTTAACGCACTTCCTGAGCCATTAAATAACCCTGCGGTTATTACAGCGCTAACATCAGTTGATTTACTCGAAGATAAAGTAAACTCTGAGGTTATTGAACTTGGTGATGAGCACGCAGTTGTTGTTCGTATTAACGAACACAAACCTGCAGCAACTAAACCTCTTACAGAGGTAAGTGAGCAAATTAAAACTCGCTTAGTTAACGAAAAATCATCAGAGCTTGCTAAAAGTAAAGCGCGTGAATTATTCGCTCAAGTACAAGCAGGTAAGAGTTTAAATGAAGTTGCACAAGAGCAAAGCTTAACAGTTCGCCAAGAAGGGCAATTAACGCGTCAAAGCTACACTGTATCGCCAGCTATTGTAACGCAAGCGTTTAAAATGGCTCACCCAGCAGATTCTGCAGTGGTTGATATTGTTGATTTAAATAATGGTGACTCAGCAATTGTTGCGCTTAAATCGGTGACTGATGCACAAGTTGCAGAAAACATTGATGCACAAACTAAGCAAACAATTACTATGGCGCAAGCTAATAAAAACTACATGGTATTTATTGAAGCGCTAAAAGCACAAGCTGAGCTTAACTTACCACTTGTTGAGCAAGCGGCTGAATAAGTTGTTTTAGCAAGCATACTAAAGGCGCCTTGAGCGCCTTTTTTATTGTCTTGAATTAGGGGGGCCTATAATACTAATCATTTTACGGGGCTAGATAGGCCTCGCAATAAACTCAATCCGATTACCGCTAGGCTCTCTTATCATCATGTGCTGCGTAGGGCCTTTACCTAAATTCTCTGGTGCAAATTCTATAGTAATATTATTTTGCATTTTTAAGTGTTTATACAGCTCGCTTAACTTTTCAATACTCTCAACACTGAGTGCTAAATGGTGTAGGCCCACATTCTTTGCTCGATTAAACTCTACACGTTTTTTATCATTCTTAACTCGCCACAATGTAATGGTTATTTTTTTGTTAGATAAAAAGTAAGCAGGATAAGTCGGATCATTTCCCAGCACTTTAAAACCAAGTACATCAGTAAAAAACACTTTAGATGAATCTAAATCTGAAACAGTTAAACCTAAATGATCGATTCCGCCAACCCAGTTTTTAACTTTGTTAGGGGTATCGGCAATAGCAGAGGCAGATAAAAGCAGTAAGGGAGTAATACAAAGTAGTGTGTGCTTGAGCATGAAACGGTCTTGTTAAAAAGTAAAAGTTAATAACAAGACCTTCTAAAATGCGCTTACATTACAAAAAACTGCATTAGCAGCTTAATAAACGTTGTGTAACTTTTGATTGTGGGTTTTGAAATACCTCTTTAGTGCGGCCGTATTCCACCACTTCACCTTTATCAAGCACGACTACCAAATCGCTAATATGGCGAACTAAACTTAGATGATGGGTGATCATGACATAAGTAAGGCCTGTATCACGCTGTAGTTTAAGTAATAAATTTACGATTTGAGCGCGTATCGAAGGATCTAAAGACGAAACCGCTTCATCGAGTACAATTACCTTCGGATCTAAAATTAAAGCTCTAGCAAACGCTACACGCTGTAATTGCCCCACACTAAACATATGCGGGTAATAATGTTTATGATCGATTAATAAACCTACTTTAGAAAGCGTGGCATCTATTTTTTCATCACGCTGAGCTGTATCAAATTCGGTATTGTACTGCAGGCAATCGTTAAGCATTTCACCTATGGTTAAACCAGGATTAAGCGAGGCACCTGAGTCTTGAAAAATCATGCGGATATGCCGACATTGATTATCGCGTACGCCGTTATCTTCAATAATAATATTTTCGAGTAAAATTTGCCCGCTATCTGCGTTATCAGCGCCCGAAAGCAGCTTAGCTAATGTACTTTTACCTGCACCGGTTTCGCCAATTATGGCGATACTTTCACCTTTGCCTACGCAAAATGAAATATTTTTAAGTACCTCAAACTTTTTGCGAGTAAAAAGCCCTGCGCGTACATTAAAGGTTTTACAAAGAGCTTGTACTTTTAACAGTGGCTGCATTACTTCATGTCCTTAATTAGCGGAAAGTGACACGCATAACTATGACCATGATGCTTAGTTAAAGCGGGTGTAACGACACATGCTTTTTGTGCTTGTGGGCAACGCGGCCCCAATCGGCAGCCAATAGGCAAATGTTGTAATGTAGGAATAGTACCTTTAAGCGCATAAAACGGCTCTTTATGGGCTAAGCCTTGCTCGTAGTCGGGCAAGCTTTTTAATAGCGCTTGTGTATATGGATGTCTAGGTTGTTTAAATATTTGATGAGTAGGGCCTGCTTCTACCATTTGTCCGCAATACAAAACATGGATGCCGTGTGACCAATGGGCAATTTCTTCAAGTTCATGGGATATCATCAAAATAGACATGTTTTTAAGTTGGTTTAAGCTTTTTAGTAATCTAAAAACTTGCGCGCGTGTGGTGCTTTCAAGCGCTGTAGTAGGCTCATCAGCAATTAAAAGCTTAGGCGTACGAGCAATGGCCATGGCAATCATTACTTTTTGGCACACGCCCTCTGAGAGCTCATGCGGGTAACTACTAAGTACAGCTTCGTGATTTTTAATACCGACCTTATGAATAAGTGCTTTTACGCGGTCTTTTCTCTCGCGGTTGCGCTTTAAAAAGAAACCTTTGCGAGCAACTTCAGGCAGTGTTTCGGCTATTTGGTCAAATATTTTTGCGGTAGGGTCAAGGCATCTACTTGGATCTTGGTAAATCATGGCGATGTCTTGGCTTACTATTTTACGGCGCTGCTCTGGGCTTAAGCGCATTAAATCAACACCGCGCCAGTGTATACGGTCGGCTGTTATATGCCAGCGTTCGTTTAATACGCCAATAATAGCTTTTGCTATTAAGCTTTTACCTGAACCAGACTCACCTACAAGTGCATGTACTTCACCTTCTTTTAGGCTAAAACTCACTCTGTCTACGGCTCTAATTACCGTCTCAGAGGTGCGTAGTTCAATCGTTAAGTTACGAACATCAAGTAATTGCATTTAATCTGCCTTACGTGCTTTAAGCACTTGTCGCAGGCCATCACCTACTAAATTGGTAGATAATACGGCTAAAAATAACAGTACACCGGGCAAAGCTACCGTCCAAGGTGCTAAATAAATCAGGCCTAAGTTTTCAGCTAAAATTGCGCCCCATTCGGTTGTGGGAGGCTGTGCACCCAACTTTAAAAAGCCAAGGGCAGAAATATCCAATATTGCGGTAGAAAGCGCCATAGTGAAAATAACCACAATGTGCTCGTAAATATTTGGAAAAATTCCCCGCGATATAATATGCCAGTTAGATGCGCCATCTAGCTTAAACGCGGTGATGTAATCTTTACTCAGCTCATCAACAATTAAGTTACGAACCGAGTGAATAAACTGTGGCAGTAGCGCTAATATAATTGCCCATACGGTATTCATTAAACCTGGGCCAAGTATGGCTATTATAATTATTGCCAATAATAAAGAAGGTATTGAGAGCGTTATATCAAGTAAATGGTTTAAAAAGCTTGAACGAAGGCCTCGGCTAATACCTGCAAAAGTACCCACTAAAACACCAATAATCGTCGTTAATAAGGCGGCGACCACAGACAATCCAAACGTATAGGTTGCGCCATTCATTAAACGAGAGAGAACATCTCGGCCTAAATCATCGGTGCCTAAAATAAAGCGCACATCGCCCATTTCACGCCACGAAGGTGGAATGAGTAAGGCATCGCTATGTTGTTGATTTACACCATAAGGCGCTAAAAATGGCGCACTGGCTGCTAATAAAGCAAACGCCATAAAAATCCATAAACCCACAAGAGCGGGGTGGTTATTTTTAAATTTTCGCCAAAATCGCGCAAGTGGCGATTTATTCGACTCTTCAGAAAATAAATTAAACTTTGCCATGGGCCTGGTTCCGCGAGAGTGGGTCGAATAATGTGTAAGTAAGCTCAGCTATAATAGTGGCTAATATAACAAATAAAGACACTGCCATTAAACCACCTTGAATAGCCGGGAAGTCGCGCTGATAAATACTGTCAATTAACCAGCGGCCTATACCTGGCCACGAGAAAATAACTTCGGTGATCATGGCAAGGGTAATTAGCGTGCTAAATTGCAAACCTATTTGTTTTATAACCGGTAATAATGCATTACGAAGCGCATGGTGCATGATAAGTTGACGCCGGTTAAGGCCTTTTGCCCTGGCTGTCTTAATAAAGTTTTGATCCATTATTTTAAGCATAGACTCACGTGTAAAGCGCACCAATACCGTTGTAGGGTACATTGCCAGTACAATAGTGGGGAGTGTTAAATGGCGCAGGGCATCTACAAAAGCCATGCCTTTATAGGGGAAGCCCGCTAAAGCAATATCAATTAAAATAAACCCAGTACTTGCTGGTATTTCATAAAGTAAGCCCATTCTTCCCGACATAGGAAACCAGCCAAGCTTTAATGAAAAAATCATTATTAATAATAGTGCAAGCCAAAATACCGGAATAGAATAACCCACCATAGTGGTTGAGTTTATGAGTTTATCGGGCCAGCGTTTATGATAGCCAGAGCCTAAAATACCTGCTGGTACACCAACCACAATTGATACAATAAGTGCATATAAGCTAAGTTCAAGCGTTGCTGGTAATAAATCAAAAATATGACTAAATACACTGCCACCAGAGGCAAACGACAGCCCCCAATCACCTTGAAATATTCGCCCTAAAAAAGCAATGTACTGCATAAAGTAATTGCTGTTGTATAAATATTTGTCTTCAAGTTCGCTATGCTGAGCGAAGTTGCTGCTAGGTACACCACTTAAATTACTTAATGGATCGCCA
The DNA here is from genome assembly GCF_900239935.1 of Pseudoalteromonas carrageenovora IAM 12662. Lineage (NCBI taxonomy): Bacteria > Pseudomonadati > Pseudomonadota > Gammaproteobacteria > Alteromonadales > Pseudoalteromonadaceae > Pseudoalteromonas > Pseudoalteromonas carrageenovora. The sequence continues at coordinate 2,485,633 of NZ_LT965928.1, read as the reverse complement.
GGGAACAAATAAGCGAGAGAAAAAGTAAAAACGCTGAGCATTAAAATCATAAAAAACAATAAGCCAAGGCGACGTAAAATATAATCTACGATCATTATTTTTTCCTCGCATTGGCAAGAGAAATAGCACCAAATGGGCCAAGCGTTATGCCCTCTACATCGGCACTACTGGCTTGAAAACGCAGACCATGAGCTAAAGGCAGTAATGGCAGCTCTTTAATTATTAAGCTTTGTGCATCTTCGTAGTATTTTTTACGTTTGTTTAAATCTGTGGTGTCGAGTGCTTGTGTAAGCATTAAATCAAATTGCGGATTACACCAATTTGCAGGGTTTTTACCGCTAAATGTAGCGGTGCAGCTTAATAGTGGGCTAAAAAAGTTATCTGGGTCGGGTGTATCAGCGGCCCAACCAAGTAATACGCTGTCGTGGCGATGTTCACCAATGCGCTGAATAAAGGTGTTCCATTCGTACTCTACAATACTTACGTTAACACCTACTTTTCGTAAATCACTTTGCATTAGCTCAGCCATTTTACGTGCATTAGGGTTATAAATTCGGCTCACTGGCATTGCCCAAATGGTCATATCAAAGCCATTAGGTAGGCCTGCTTCTATGAGTAGTTTTTTAGCAAGTTCGGGGTCAAACCTAGGCATATCTTCTTGTGGCTCAAATGCCCACGATGTTGGCGGTAAAATAGATTGTGCACGTGTGCCATTTCCGTAATAAACAGCCTGCATTATTTTATCGGTGTCTATAGCATGCGCCAGTGCTTGGCGTACGCGAATATCGTCAAATGGCGCTCGTTCAGTATTAAAAGCCCAATAACCTACATTTAAATTGGTTTCTTTTTCTACGTTTATGTCATCGCGCTGAGCCAAAATACTGAGTTGTGCGCTACTTGGGTGAGCGGTTATATCACATTCTTTAGTTAGCATTTTTGCAATGCGGGTGGTGCCATTAGGTGTTATATCGTAAACCAATTGCTCAAGGGCTACATCGTGCTTCCAATACAGCGGATTACGGTAAAAACGCACTAAATGGTCGCGGCGGTACTCTTTATAAATATAAGGGCCAGTGCCTATAGGGTATTGATCGAATAAGTTTTCTTGGTTATTTTTTTTAAGCTGCATGGCGTATTCTTCTGAAAGCACCACGGCAAAATCGGTAGCCATATTCGCTAAAAAGCTGCTCTCAGGGTTAAACAGTTCAAAACGCACTTGATAATCCGACACGCGAACAATTTTACGAATTAGCTGATCAATCCCCACACTTTGAAAATACGGATAATTAGCATCGCCCACAAAGTGATATGGGTTATATACGTCAAATAATCGACTGAAGGTAAATATAATATCGTCGGCATTAAAGTCCCGCGATGGGGTAAAATACGACGTAGTATGAAACTTTACGTCTTTACGAAGGGTAAAGGTTACCGACTTTCCATCTTTACTAATTTTCCAATCGGTAGCGAGCTCGCTTTTAAATTCGGCCGTGACGGGGTCAATGCTAATTAAGCGGTCGTATAATTGATTGGCAATAATATCAATAGTTGAACCTGTAGTCGTTACTTGAGGGTTAAACGACACAGGGTTAGCTTCAGCGCAATAAACTAGCCCTTGGTTTTTTTCTTCTATGATTTCTTCTTTGCTATCAAGGCAACCAACTAAAGTGGTGGCAAGCAAAACAAGTAATAATTTATGCACCCGCATAACCTCTAACTATTGTTGATCCAACAAGTTGTATTTTTTAAGATAACCACGTAATTGATGATACGTTAAACCAAGTACTTCTGCAGTTTTCTTTTGATTAAATTGGCTATGTTCGAGTGCTTTATTAATCATATTTATTTCAAACTCGTTAGAACGCTCTTTTAAGCTACACGGAAACTGTATTTCTTCCCCGGGCTCTGCTTTAGGTAAAGCACTCGGCGCAGGAGCCAAAGCGGGCTCTTGTGCAACAACTTGCGCTGGGATAGGGGCTTTAATACGCGCTTTTGGTCTAAAGCGGCTTTCAAATGGGTCTAAAATAATCTGATGAACGGGAATATGTTCGCTGCCATGGCGATATAAGCTGCGCTCAACTACATTTTTAAGCTCACGTATATTACCTGGCCAATCGTAACTTAACAGGGTTTCGGTCGCGCTTCGGGTAAAGCCACTAAATAACTCCCACTCTAGGTCGCGGGCCATGTTCATCGCAAATTGCTCGGCAAGTAACATAATATCGTCTTGACGTTCGCGCAGTGGCGGCAGAGTAATTACATCAAAAGCTAAGCGGTCAAGTAAGTCGCTTCTAAATTCACCTTGCTGTGCAAGGTGCGGTAAATCTTCGTTAGTTGCACACACTAAACGGGTATCAACTTTTACGGTTTGCTTACCGCCCACACGTTCAAATTCGCCATACTCTATTACACGTAGGAGCTTTTCTTGTACCATAGGTGATGTGTTTGCCAGCTCATCTAAAAATAAAGTGCCACTATTGGCACGTTCAAAGCGGCCTTCATGGCGTTTGCTTGCACCGGTAAAAGCACCGCTTTCATGACCAAACAATTCGCTTTCGAGGAGGTTTTCGTTAAGGGCTGCACAATTTAGTTTTACGTAGTTTTGATCCCAACGTTTAGATAAAAAGTGTAAACGCGCAGCGATGAGCTCTTTACCCGTACCGCGTTCACCAATAATTAATACCGGTTTATCTAAATTAGCTAACTGCGATACCTGATCAAGTACAGCTAAAAAGCTATCAGATTGGCCGAGTAAATTATCCTGTTGGCGATATTGGCTCATATATCCTAACTCTTGGTCATTTTTACTAACAGTTAGTGTATTTCATAATTAAGGATAACTAAAGGAATTTGTATATTTAGTTTAACTTAATGAAAATAAAGTGTATTTTAGTTTTTAAAAAGTTGGCAAGCATATTGATACTAGTTACAGCAGACTAACTAAGTTTAAATTACAGAGGTAAATGTTATGGGAATTTTTTCACGTTTTGCAGACATTGTTAATTCTAATATCAATGCCATTTTAGATAAAGCAGAAGACCCAGAAAAAATGGTTCGTCTTATTATCCAAGAGATGGAAGACACATTAGTAGAGGTACGCTCTACGTCAGCTAAAACACTCGCTGAGAAAAAAGAAATTGTACGTCGTGCAGAAGCATTAAAGGCGCAAGTAAGTGATTGGCAAGATAAAGCCGAGCTAGCTCTTAGCAAAGATCGCGACGATTTAGCACGCTCAGCATTGCTTGAAAAGCAAAAGTCGGCTGAAGCCGCAGCTGCTGTAGAAGGTGAGCTTGAGCATGTAGAGTCTCATATTGAGAAACTTCAGCAAGAAGTCACCACGCTGCAAGAAAAGCTAGCTGATGCTAAGTCACGTCAAAAGGCAATTATTTTACGTCAACGCTCGGCTGAGTCGCGCCTTGAAGTGAAAAAAGCGCTTGATAGCTCTAAAGTAGAAGATGCACTTAATCGCTTTGAACGCTACGAAACTAAAATTGATGGACTAGAATCTCAAATAGAGTCGTACGACTTAGGTAAGAAAACATTAGCAGACGAAATTGCAGACTTACAAAAAAATGAAAAGATAGATGATGAGTTAGCCGAACTTAAAAAGAAGCTAGCTGATAAATAACTTATAAAGGGGCACTTAAAGTGCCCCACTGCTTAAAACATCGAATACGGATTGTCAGGAGAGGATTATGTTTGATCCAGAGATACTAGTTGCACCATTTATCTTGTTTATGATTTTTGTTGCGCCACTGTGGTTAATTTTACACTACCGTAGCAAAAAACAAGTAAGCCAAGGTTTAAGTGAGCATGAACACCGCCAATTACTTGAGCTTGCTCAAAAAGCCGAAAAAATGGCTGACCGAGTAGAAACCCTTGAAGCATTACTTGATCAAGAGTCACCACAATGGAGACGCAAAGTATGAGTGCCAAACGCGAATTATTAAGAGACCCACAACGCGGTAAAATAGCAGGTGTATGTGCGGGATTAAGTGACTACTTTAATATGGAGTTATGGTTAGTTCGCATTATATTTGTTAGTGCGGTACTGCTAACAGGTGGCCCATTATTTGTGGTAGCGTATATTGCAGCGTGGTTTATTTTAGATAAAAAAGACCCCACAACTACACATACAAGCAGCGCAACTAAAACTGACGATCCGCTAGAAGTTAAATTTAAAGTATGGCAAAAAGGCGAGCCTCCGCGCCGCGCATTGCAAGACTTAAAAGAGCGTTTAGGGCGAGTAGATTCGCGCCTTCAAGATATGGAACGCCATGTTACTTCAAGCGAGTTTACGGTTAGCCGTGAAATCAACAAACTTTAAAGGATTTAATAGCACTTTGTTCGGTGATTAAGCATCAATGAAGTGCTAGCCCATTATGAGTAGCACTTCATTTGCCAAAAAAACCTTTAAAAGCATTAAAGGTTCAGCCCAAAAAGCCCTTCATCGTAGTTTAGATCAACACGTAAAATTAGCCGTAACGGGTTTAAGTGGTAGTGGTAAAACGGCGTTTATTACCGCGCTTGTTAAACACTTAACCACACAAAGTGATGATAAAAACTTACCCTTTTTTGATGTAATGCGAGAGCACCGCCACATTGCCACTAAAGTTGTTCCGCAAGAGGCGTTAAAGGTGCCTACGTTTGACTACCCACGAGCACTTAACGCATTACTCCCAAGCGATGGGGAGCCTACATGGCCTGCATCAACCGAGCGTATTAACACCCTGCGTTTGGCTATTAAATACCAAAGTGCCTCAGGGTTACGTGGGCATTTTTCGCCGCAATCTACGCTGTATTTAGATATTATTGACTACCCAGGTGAATGGCTACTTGATTTACCTATGCTTGAGCAAAGCTATAGCTTGTGGTGCGAGCAACAATATCCGCTATTGTTACAGCACCCGCGTGTGAACACCTCTACTGAATTTTTAAACGCGCTTGAACAGCTTGATTTAAATGCCCCCGTAGATGAAGGGTTGCTTGCGCACATTGCAGCGCTTTATCAAAGTATGCTGGTGGGCCTTAAAAAAGACACCAAGCTTGCCATGTTACAACCTGGGCGAATGCTTATGCCTGGCGACTTACAAGGTGCGCCGCTTTTATTATTTTTTCCGGTAAATGCACAGCATATAAAAAGCGATGAAGTGGTGCCTGGCTCTAACTTAGCGCATTTAATTAAGCGTTTTAACGCCTATGTAAAAGAAGTAGTTAAGCCATTTTATAATGAGCACTTTAAACACTTTGACCGTCAAATTGTGCTAGTAGATGTACTCAGCGCTTTAAACGAAGGCCACGAAACACTCCAAGAGCAAAGTAGTGTAATTAATCAATTGCTCGCACACTTTAATTACGGCGAGTCGGGATTTTTTAAGCGCTTATTTAAACCCAACATAGATAAAATACTCTTTGCTGCCAATAAGTCAGATCATATAAGTGCTAAGCACCACAAAGACTTAGCACTACTGCTTGATTCGCTAGTGCATGAGCAAAGCAATCACTTAAAGTTTGATGGAGTACAAATAGAAACCATGGCTATGTCGTCAATTACTGCAACGCAGCCGCGCCAAGTTGCCGATAAAGGCCAAACGTTAGATTGCATTTATGGCAAACCACTTAACGAGCAAGACTGGCTAACTTACTTACCACCACAGCCACCTAACCGCATGCTTAATAAAAATGAGTGGCCAGCGCAGGGGTTTGAGTTTTTGTCGTTTGCGCCTATGCCAAACCCCGATAAGCAACTTAAACATATTCGCCTTGATCATGCGATGCAGTACCTGTTAGGAGACAAATTATCATGAACGATACACACCAAACATTTCAAGCGGGTAGGCGTATTAATACCCAAGCAGATGAGCAGATTGAGCCTAAACTTGCCCCTGCAAAAATAGTTGCTCAAGGTCAAAGTGAATACATTGAAGAGCCTGATGATGAGCTTCTTGAAGATGAAATAGAGTTAGAGCCGGTATATAAAAAGTCAAAATGGCAAACGCTTAAAGGTGTGTTTGTTGTCAGCTTTTTAGTACTGGTGCTACTTGAGTTTGCTTATTCGCTAGTATTTGCATTTCAGCAATCGGTAATTTTAGGCGGCGTATATTTAACAGCCGTGGTAAGTGGTGTGCTATTAATTGGGCGCATGCTCTGGCGCGAATATAGAATGCTGCGCAGTTTAAAGCGCAATCAGTTACACCGTCATGAAGCGGATAGGCTTTTAAATAGTGAGCAAGTAGGCGGCGCATTGCCGTGGCTTGAAAAGCTAAACAAGCACCAACAACTCGACAACTTCGAAGCGTTTAAAAACCAAGTAGCTACCCATCATAGCGATAAAGAAATAATGACCCTTTACGCGAATAGCTTACTCATAACGCAAGACACCAAAGCTAAAAAGCTTATAAATCGTTTTGCGACAGAGTCAGCATTGCTAGTTGCCTTAAGCCCACTTGCGCTGGTGGATATGATGGCCGTGCTTTGGCGCGGTACTAAGTTAATAGAACAAATTGGTAAAATTTATGGCATTGGTTTTGGTTACGCAAGCCGCATTAAGCTCTACCGTATGCTTATAAAACAAGTGATGTTTGTAGGTAGTGCTGAGCTTGTATCTGATTTAGCAGCCACAGCACTCAGTGCTGAGCTTTTAGGTAAACTTTCGGGTCGGGCTGCACAGGGCGTAAGCGCGGGTATTTTTACAGCGCGTATTGGTTACAAAGCAATGGAGCTTAGCCGCCCACTGCCAAGGCTTGAAAACAAACGCAGCTTGTTAAAAGGTACAGTGCAAAGTATTGCCAGTAAAATTATGAACCGTAATAAGGGCGAGCCAACGCAATAAAAAAGTGGCAATATTTGTGTACAAAATCGTACTGAACGGTTTTTGCACAAATAGCCATCTGAGCATCCGGCATGCTTGTGATTTAAAGTGCGGTGCGTTTTATTTATGTAATTGACACACATAATAAAAACGAGATCACACAATGAGCAAGCATCATATTAATACCCAATGTATCCATGGCCCACAAAAAGCAAACGATCCTCACGGCGCACTCACGTCGCCTTTGTATCAAACCTCTACCTTTCATTTTGAAAATGCAGCACAAGGCGCCGCACGTTTTGCAGGCGAAGAGCCAGGTTATATTTACACCCGCCTAGGTAATCCAACCACCACCGAACTTGAGCAAAAAGTAGCACAGTTAGAAGGCTGCGAAGCTGCAGCTGCCACCGCCACAGGTATGGGCGCTGTATCGGCGTCGGTATTAAGCTTTTTATCGCAGGGCGATCATTTAATTGCATCAAGTGCATTATATGGATGTACTTTTGCGTTTTTTGCTCACATGTTACCGCGCTGGGGAATTGAAGTTACTTTTGTTGATATGACCAACGAGGGCGAGCTTCGCGCTGCTATAAAACCTAATTCAAAAATGATATTTGTAGAAACGCCAATCAACCCCACAATGGCAGTCATTGATTTAGCCTTAATTGGCGCGCTCGCTAAACAACACAATTTAATTAGTGTGGTCGACAACACCTTTTTAACCCCGTTACTGCAATCACCTAAGCAGTACGGTATAGATATTATTATGCACAGCGCCACCAAATATTTAAACGGCCATGGTGATGTTGTAGCAGGGCTTGTGTGTGGGTCGCTTGAGCACATTACCTTAATAAAAATGACGGTACTTAAAGATATTGGTGCAACCATAAGCCCGCACGACGCTTGGCTAATAAACCGCGGCTTGAAAACTTTAGCTATACGCATGGAGCGTCACTGCCAAAGCGCACAAACAGTAGCTGAATACTTAGAGGGGCATCCGCAAGTTAATATTGTTTATTACCCAGGGCTTAAATCGCACCCAGGTAATAAATACATAGGCAATCAAATGAAAGCCGCAGGCGGCGTTATTGCATTTGAAATTAAAGGCACCCTTGCCCAAGGAGCGCAGTTTATAGATAGCATGAAGCTTTGCACACTTGCTGTAAGTTTAGGTGATGCCGAAACGCTTATTCAGCACCCCGCATCAATGACGCACTCTCCTTACACACCACAGGAGCGAGCAGCTGCAGGCATAAGTGATGGCTTAATAAGACTCTCTGTCGGGCTTGAAGATGTTAACGATATTATTGACGACTTAAACCAAGCTTTTACATTGATTTGTTAGGTGTATTTATTTATGTACAGTTGGGTTTGTCCTTAGAGCCTTTGATTTAGTGGTTGTATAATATTAATGTCGGTGGTGTAATTTTAACTATACACTTTAGTGGATCGTGCTAAATGTAGATATCCGCCTAACTATTAAACTTTTCTTCACTTTTGCATAGTATGGCTGCATTAGATATTCACTAATCTTGAGTATCACACTGACACACATTTAGGGCTTAACCCCAAGAAGGTTATTATGGCTAAAGCAAGTAAATACACCTCTAAAACACCAGACGAAAATGGTGTTATACACTGGAGCGAAGAAGAAAATAAAATTTGGTCTGAGCTTGTAGCACGCCAACTTGCGTGCATAGAAGGCAAGGCGTGCGATGAGTACATGGAGGGGCTTAAAAAAATAAACCTACCACACGATCGTATTCCGCAGTTAAGCGAGCTTAATGAAGTGCTTCTTGCCTCCACTGGTTGGCAAGTAGCGCCTGTACCTGCGCTTATCGATTTTGATGAGTTTTTTAGGTTATTGGCAAACAAACAATTTCCGGTAGCCACGTTTATTCGTAGCCGTGAAGAGTTTGACTACCTTCAAGAACCTGACATTTTCCATGAAATATTTGGCCACTGCGCCATGCTAACTAACCCTGACTTTGCCGAATTTACACATAAATACGGCCAACTAGGTTACGCAGCACAGAAAAAAGATCGCGTGTACCTTGCACGTATGTATTGGTTTACGGTTGAGTTTGGTTTAATGCAAACCGAAAACGGCCTGCGTATTTACGGCGGCGGTATTTTATCAAGCCCGGGTGAAACGCAATACGTGTATTCAGACACACCAGAAATAACGCCTATGAGCGTAATTGATGTGCTGCGTACGCCGTACCGTATTGATATTATGCAACCACAGTACTACACCATTAATTCGATTCATGATCTGTTTGATATATCGCAAATGGACATTATGACTTTGGTTGAGCAAGCTAAAGAGCTTGGCTTGCATGACCCAAAATTTCCACCAAAAGAAAAATTAGCTAGTTAACTTTAATTTAAAAGAAACGCTAAAGTAAGGATTTAAGATGTCTTCATTAAGTGAACAAAAATGCGAAGCTTGCCACGTAGATGCACCAAAAGTATCTGACGAAGAGCTTGCACAATTAATTACTAAAATCCCAGACTGGGTACCCGAAGTACGCGACGGCATTATGCAGCTTGAACGTGTTTATAAATTTAAAAACTTTAAACAAGCTATCGCATTTACTAACAAAGTGGGCGACATGGCAGAAGATGAAGGCCATCACCCTGGTTTATTAACCGAGTGGGGCAAAGTAACTGTAACGTGGTGGAGCCATTCAATTAAAGGCCTACACAAAAACGACTTTATTTGCGCAGCTAAAACAGACGATGTGTTTAACGCGCTTTAAGGTTACTTCAGGTTAGTCTTCGCAATAAAAAGCCCGCTAAATTAACTTTAGCGGGCTTTTTTATACGCCATCGTCACTAGCATTGATAGAAATTGAATGAACCTTTAGCTGTTTATCAGAAAACTTATTTTTGAGAATGCCGATAGTTTTTTCTTGCTGCCTACAAGGTGGACAAGGGCCTACATCTTCATCTATCGAAGTGTAAATTAACGTATACTTTTGCTGAGTAAAATCGGGTAATGTTATTAATAGTTGCTCTAGATTACTTTTAAGTAAATCAGAATCAGGATGGATTTGTTTATTTTTAAAAATAGATAAAATATTTGGTAAATATTTATCTGAGTAATGCATTAACTCGCCTTTGCTGTTAAATAAAAACATTTGCGGAGCGGTATTATTAATGGGTGACTTAACTATCTGATAATGCGAGAAGCTATAATTCTCGGCGTACGTGTTACCGCTATACAAAAGTAGTAAGGCTATAATTGATTTGTACATGTTTATCCTTAAGTTAAGTTGTTCCAAGAGTTACTCAGTGTTTTTTTAATCTCTATAGCAATAATACATACAACCACTAACAAAATGACTAAATGCACTGTAAGTATCGTGCTTAGGTCAAAAACGGATTGATGAAATAAAAAAGTTTGTAGTTTTTTATGTTGGGTGAAAAATAACGCAATAATAGCTATATGAGTTATCACAAATGCAGTAAAAAAGAGCTTTAAAAATAAATAACATATTTGGTAGCTGCGAGCGCCCATAGCACGTCTTAATGCAAGCTCTGTGGATGACTTAGCAGTAAGCTGTTTGATACTACTGTAGTTGTATAAAAACGCAGAGAGTAGAAGAATTGAGGAGCACACAACGGTAATTACAAGTAATGCATTTCTAGGGGCTTGCTCATTTTTTACTAAAGACGAAAGGGGGGTAAGTGATAAATCGTTAAAGTTTACACTTAATGCTTTTACTGCCTTTTGGAGTTCCTTTTCAACTTGTGTGATGGGCGCATGAGTTTTAATTATAATTGTTTCAAAACCTGTCAGAGCACTTATTACACTATACACAGTGGGCTGAACAGGTGTATCGGCCCCTTCATTATAAATATCATTAACAACGCCAACTACTTTATGTTTTACTTTGCCAGTATCAAATTGGGCTAATAAATAAGCTTGGCTTAGTTCTGTGCTTGCAAAGTATTGATCCCATAAGGCTTTGTTAACCACAACTTTTTGATATTGCTGCCACTGAACACTTTGGCCTGAGATAAGCTTAGCGCCAATAGTTTTAAAATATTGAGGGCTTACTCGATGGCTTGCAGTACTGGCATTTTTACCTGCGCTTATAGCTTGTCCGGTAACGGTGTACCATGAACTAAAACCACTTCGTTTTGATAGTGGTGGGGCCGAACTAAGTGATACTTCTTCAATAATGGGCAGTGAATTTAATTGCTGAATTAATTGTTGAGCAGAGTTATTTGCATTAAAGGCCTCGCTAGGTGATTGCGGGAAGCTAAAACTAGCTATTAAAATATTATCAGCAACAAATCCCACGTTTTTATTATTTAAATTAATCTGGCTGTAAATAACTAAACTACTAATGTAAACACTTGTGATGGCAAGGCTAGTAAGTAACGAAAGTAATGAGAACACTTGTATTTTTTCGCTTGTTGTTGCGCTTTGACCGCGTCCAACACTGCTGTGTATCCACTTTCTTTGAAAGTAATTAAGCGCCGATAAACAAGTAATAATAACGATGTAAAATACCGCCAGCGTAAATAATGAAAAAGAGCTGCTTTGCTGGTTCAGGCTTGGTAATAAAATTGCGCTGATACTGTCGCTCAGTGGATAAAAAACGCACATTACAATAATAAGCAGTAGGCTTGTGAGTACGATATCAATAATTTGCTGCACAAAAATGTGAGTGTTATTGGCTCCGCATAATTTGCGTATAGTTTCTTCTTGTTGCTTTTTAATTGACTCTGCACAGTAAAATGCACAAAAGGCAATAAAGCTAAATGAGAGTAAAATATAATATAGTAACTGCAATAAGTTTAGGCGCTTTATTATTTTATTAAAGTGAGTTGGGTTGACGCCAATACCATCACTAAACTTAAGTTCGGTGTTATCAAATATAAACATTTCGTTTTGTAAGTGCTTATTTAGCAAGTTTAAGAAAAGTGTTTTATTTTTAACGTTTCCTAGAATATACGTAAATGTATCTGGGGTCAGGTTACTTTCTTGAGGCAAAATACGCTTGAGTTGCGAGTAAGGAATAACAAGTTTAGGTTCATAGGCGCGTTTAAAGCTTTTAAACTCTTTTGGCATTACAGCAACAATGTTTATGCTTTTATTATTAACCACAAGCTGTTTGCCAATAATATCAGTGACACCTTTAAAATGAGTATGCCAAAACGAATAGCTAATAGCGGCACTTATTGCGCTGCCTTGTTTTGGGTAATCTAATTGTTCAAAGCTGCCTAAAGCAGGAATGATACCTAATTGTTTATAACCCCCCGATATAAAGCTTACCTTAACGGCCTCACTATCATGATTAACCGAAAGCTTTAATGATAAATCGATAGAGCGTTCAAAAACGCCGACTAAATCTGGGTGCAATACGGTTATTTCATCAAAAATGTATTCATCAACGGGTAAGTCATTTTGAGTGTCACTTAAGTAAACTTGTTTAATGTTATGAATGTTATTTATTGCAGTGTAATCGGCTGATAAAAACTGACTATGAATGTTACTTATATTTAAAATTAAACATAAAGGAATACTAAGCAACAAACAGCTAAGCCATAATTTAGTATTTTGCTTAGCATATTTTAGCCAGTTAAAGGTCAGATCAGTAATAAAGTTCAGCATTAAAAACCTTGCGCACTTAGCTGTCCGTCTTGAATATACAAACGCGTTTTTGCTGTTTTAGCATGGTTTTCATCATGGGTAATTAAACAAATTGTTTTACCTTCGTCGTTTAGCTTATTGAGTAACTGATATATTTGCTCGCTATTTCTCGAATCCAAATTACCGGTTGGCTCGTCGGCTAAAATAACAAAGGGATCATTTATTAATGCTCTAGCAATAGCAACTCTTTGTTGTTGCCCGCCAGACAATTGGCTTGGTTTTCTATCAATAAACTCAAGCATGCTTACTTTATTAAGTGCAGCTTTAACTTTATTTAGGTAGTCCTTTCTAGGCACTGATTTGTTGTAACTCAGTGGTAAAGCAACGTTATCAAATACGCTTAAATGATTTAACAAATTAAAGTTTTGAAATATAAAGCCAAGCTCTCTGTTTTTAATAGCTGCAATAGCATCGGGTGTTAAGTCTGCTGTGTTAGTGCCTAAAATAGTGTATTGCCCTTGGCTGGGTAAATTTAACAAACCTAAAATAGAAAGTAGGGTACTTTTACCACTGCCTGAGGTGCCCGTAATTGCAATATAATCGCCACTGTTTATTTTAAAGTTTATAGCTTTAAGTGTATTCACTTTGGTATTAGGATATTGATAAAAAACATTATTAAACTCTATCAGCGGATAACTCATCAAAAAGCACCTATCAAGTCAAAGTTATTTTCAGTGGCGTAATCAGCAGGCAGTAACAACACATAGTTACTTTTTAATGGTTCGTTGAAGCTTAACGTATCTCGCTCGCTCGATTTGTAATTTATATGAGTAAGAATAGCTTTACTTGATGGTGTTACTTCATAAATCTTCCACTGGCTATGACTATCAAAGTCATTCGGTTTTGGAATATTTTGAACGAGTAGAGATTTCTCTAAATAAATATGAGCTTCTATTGCTTGGCTGCTTCTAAGCCATGATGGTGGGGGGGCGTTTAATACTAAAAATACGTTAATAGCACCATTTCTTATTACCGTATCAATATAATCAACCTTAGCTGCAATTGTGCCACTGGGCGTAACTATGTCTGCTTTTTGGCCTATCTTTAACTGAGTAGATGAATATTGAGGAACTTGTATTTTAGCGAGTAAGTTGTCGGTCTCTATTAACTCAAACAACGATTGCCCTTGTGTGACCGCTTGACCTAATTTAGCTAAGTTTTGGCTTACGGTACCGTCAAAGTTTGCTGTGAGTGTTAATTGCTCTTGGCGCCTTTGTAAATAACTAAGTTTGTTTTTGGCGATGTTTACTTTGTTATCAAGCGCAATTAATTGCTGATCAAATGCATCTTTAAATAGGCCAAGTTCATCATTTTTAGCATTAACTTCAAGTTCACTTTGCTTGTAAAGCATTTCGCTTTGTTTAAAGCGAATTGCAGAAATAATACCTTGTTCCAATAAAACTTTATTAGCATTTAATTCAAGCGATTGCTGCTGTAATGCCATTTGGGCTTTAGATAAGTCTACTTTGATTTGCGAGAGCTTGATTGTTAAATTGCTTTTATCAATAGCCACCTGAGATTCTAAATTAAGCTGCTCATAGCTCGCATTATGTATATCTTGTTCCAACTCGTAGTTAGTTAGCTTTGCCAATACTTGGCCTTTTTTTATAGCTTGCCCTTCACGAATTGTAAGTGCTTTTATATTGCCTTTTAGCGGCGCAGACAAAAGCTCTCTTTGTGTAGGCTCTATTGTACCAATCCCTTTTAATACATTAGGTGAGGATATTTTAGTAACAAGTATTGGTTTCAAATAACGAGCAGGTATGCCATCAGAGAATAGTGCTAATTTAATTAAATAGCCAAGAGCTATTAACAACAATAAAGTCCCAATTATGAATGGAGCTTTCTTTTTTTGTTTTACGATTAAATACTCTTCCATTAGTACAACCTGCTAAGTGCTTTTATTATTTTAAAAATAGGCTAAACGTTATTTAAGTTAGAGTTTTCACTTTCCTTATAAAAAGGATGTGAGGTTAATATCTAGCAGCTAACAGTCTGAATATACATCAACTCGTCCCCAAAACACACTCAGTTATATCACCACTAAGTTAACGATGTAAATTTTATTTTAATGTAACTTAGGGCAATAGAAATTTAATTATTTTACTTCTGATGATGTGGGGTAGAGAAACTATTATGTTGCTATACAAAAACGACTTTATTTGCGCAGCTAAAACAGACGACATATTTAACGCACTGTAATTAAAAATTAATTGAGCAAACTAAAAAGGCACTTTTCAGTGCCTTTTTTATTGCATTAATTGTGTATTAAATACGATGCTTATTTAAGATTTATCGCTATTTAACATGTCATCGTGCTCGGCCATATCCCAAGGTAGCTCACCTGGGCTGTTACCTAAAAAGTGTAAGTAATTCTCAAATTGATCAAGAATATCTTTCACAATATCATCTTCACTGTAACCATACACATCGTAAGATTGCCCACCACGACGTAAGAAAACATCAGCCTTGTAATACATTTCGGTGTTATCAATCTCAGGTTTCAGCTCTGAATAGGCAAAGCTTGGCATAGGGTGTTCGGTTAGACGAATGTCATATACAAAATCAACATGCTCATGGCGTAGCACAGTTAAATGAGCACGGCCTAAGTCGGTATCAAAATCAACCTCTGCATGCCATTGTCGTGCTTTTAATTCAGCCTGAACGGCTTGCATTGCTTGTACCACCACACTACTAATGAAGGTGTGTACTTTTTCTCTATTAGGGTAATTAACCATGGCGGCTAAACGGCGCTTCCAATGAGATAAGTTAACATTACGGCCATTAAGCGCATGTGCTTGTAAGCTAGTATCGCGATGGCCTTCAATGGTGAGTGCTCGCCAAAGCCCGGCGGTTGCAATAAGCATAATAATCGCAAAGGGTAAGGCACTGGCTATAGTCATAGTTTGTAGCGCACTTAACCCACCTGCTACTAATAAAACAGCAGCCACAGCGCCCTCTAGCACAGCCCAAAATACGCGTTGCCATGCAGGCGTATTAATACTCCCGCCAGAGGCGAGGGAATCAATAACTAATGATCCTGAGTCAGACGAAGTAACAAAAAAGGTAATGATTAAAATAACCGTCAGTAGCGAAATAATAAATGATAACGGTAACACCTCAAATAACTGAAACAATGCAACAGCTTGGTTTGCTTGAACATCAGTAATTAAAGTATTGAACCCTTCATTCATTATTAGATTTAACGCGGTATCACCAAACACAGAAAACCACAAAAAGGTAAAAATAGTTGGGACTAGCATCACGCCAACAACAAATTGCCTGATGGTTCTGCCGCGGCTAATTTTAGCGATAAACATACCAACAAATGGCGCCCAAGCAATAGTCCAGCCAAATATAAATAGTGTCCAGTTACCAATCCAATCACTACGGCTATACGCCTGTAAATTAAAAGTACGCTCAACAATACCGCTAAGGTAGCTGCCGGTATTTTGTAAAAACGATTCAAGAATATGAATAGTAGGGCCAATAAAAAATACAAAAGCCATTAACGACACTGCAAGTGTCATGTTTACAATAGATAAGCGTTTTACACCTTTATCCATACCTGCCACTACAGAGAGCGTAGCCGCTGCGGTAATAATGGCAATAGCAGTAATTTGTACTGTGGTATTAATAGGAATACTCGGCCATAAATAATGCAGCCCAGCATTAATTTGGGTAACGGAAAGTCCTAGTGTTGTAGCAATGCCAAATAGCGTGCCTAATATGGCAAACACATCAACAGTGTGACCAATAGGGCCATATATTTTATCACCAATAAGTGGATACAACGCTGAGCGAATCGACAGTGGAAGGCCATGGCGAAATGCAAAATAAGCAAGGACTAAGCCGACAATCCCATAGATTGCCCATATGTGAAAACCCCAATGAAAAAATGCAATTTGCATAGCTTGCTTGGCAGCATCGACGGTTTCTGCTGCGCCCGCGGGCGGAGATGCATAATGGAGTACGGGCTCTGCTACACCAAAATATAGTAATGCGACTCCGTAGCCGGCCGAAAATAGCATGGCAAACCATTCACCGAAGCTATATTGCGGCTGCGCATGATCAGGGCCCAGCTTAATATTGCCCCAGCTGGAGGTTGCAACACAAACGATGAAAACTAAGAAAATCGCGACTGATAACATATAAAACCAGCCAAAGGTTTCTGTTATCCACTTGAGGGTGACACTAAATGCTTGCCCTGCAAGTTCAGGATTGCTACTTGTACCAATTACCAAGAGCAGAATAATAAACACTGCAGGCAAAAATACCGGTAGCAAAATAGTTGAGCGTAAAGCAGTTTTTGTCATATTAATCCTTAATATTAATTGCTAACTTTCAATTATGCTTTACTACCTTATTATATCTTGAGTGAGTTGGCTAATTCAGTCATTTGTTTGTATATGTGTGTTGCTTTAAAGCAAGTGTTTTTTATTATTTTGATTAAACACCCACTTTTACTTTATAAAGTTATGTTTACGATGATATTTTAAATCTTATTATGATCTGTGAGTGAATCTTAATGGAAAGAACAATTAGGGATGAAAAAATTTCAGGTTTTAGAGATCTCGTTAATTCAAATTCTAGTTTTATTTATAACACTTATCATAATAAAAATGGCAAAAACCAATGGAATCTAATTTGTTCTTGTATGGACTGGATCACTGTATCGATTAGGTATTTACAACATACCTCAGGGTTTGAGGAAAATATTGATGTGCGTGTAATGCAGATGTTTTCTTTAATTTCTGCAATAGATCTCGTTTCAGAAGCAATAACCCAACTACACCGAGTGTTTATAAACCCGAGGACTTTACCTTTCTCCGGCGAAAAGGAGTGTTTTACAAATCGTTTATTTGATGAGGACGACAACAGCTACTTTAAATCAATAAGAGCTTCATTTGGTGCTCATCCCGTAAATTTGAATCATTCAGACTGTAAAAGGTTTGCTAGTTGGCCTTATGATGACCACATGGATAATGATGAGCTTACTGTTAACTTATATAGTAATAAAGTGGATGAAAGTGATCTTGTGATGGTTCTTAACTCTCACGAACTATTTTTTTCCTTCTTAAGAGATACAACTATCTTGATGTTCTATCTCAAGCAATAACAAAATTATTTAACGATTTTAAGCTGAATTTAACTAAGCAGCCTATACAGACTAAAGCATCTACTTTAGATCAGTTATATATTTTAAAAGATGAGTCTAAGGTAAGATTAAACAATGATTACTATAATGATGTAATTGATAATTTAATTATGGTTTACGAAGCCGAGCCTTTAGAGCCAGACCTTGAAATTAAAGCTACTAATTATAGAAGGTCGCTAGAGCCATTAATTGATGAAATAAAAATAAACCTTCAATTGATGAATATTAAAGATTTAGATAATGACGGGCTTCTTGAACCTAAATCAGACTTAAGTCAAAAGCTAAGTTATGAGTTAGGGAAGTTTTACAGTTGGCTACATGAGAGTGGCTATGATCCATTAGTTAGTTATTATTTAAAAAGATTCAATACAGAAACAGACTACATGTATGACTTCAAGATAGAAGATCCAGTTAATACGTTATTGATTAAGACAAAAATAATGCTACTTGATTGAGAGTTTATTGTCATAAGCAAAAAAGCTCCAAACCAAAGGGTTTAGAGCTTTTTTATATACAATTAAAGTTTAGCTAAAACACTTAACTTCAACATAGGTTGAGTGAAACGAAACCCAACCTACGTTTAACACCAATCAGCTTAGGGCTTACAGCTGAAAGTTTATCGCTTCTTTTTAATCATCAATCGAGCGTAGTAGGGCGTTTATGCCTACTTTTTCACGTGTTTGCTTATCTACTTTTTTCACGATGATTGCAGCATAAAGGCTGTGAGTGCCATCTTTTGACGGTAGTGCACCTGGTACAACTACGGCGCCTGCTGGTACGCGGCCGTAGTGAATTTCGCCGGTTTCACGGTCGTAAATACGGGTGCTTTGGCTGATGTAAACGCCCATTGAAATTACAGCGCCTTCTTCTACTACTACGCCTTCAACAATTTCAGAACGTGCGCCAATAAAACAATTGTCTTCAATGATGGTTGGGTTAGCTTGTAGTGGCTCTAAAACGCCGCCTATGCCAACGCCGCCAGATAAATGTACGTTCTTACCAATTTGTGCACATGAGCCTACAGTGGCCCATGTATCAACCATGGTGCCTTCGTCAACGTATGCGCCAATGTTTACGTACGATGGCATAAGTACGACGTTTTTACCTACAAAGCTGCCTTTGCGGGCAACCGCATTTGGTACTACGCGCATGCCGCCTTGCTGAAATTGCTCCGGCGTGTAGTCGCTAAATTTAAGCGGTACTTTGTCGTAAAATTGGTTTACGCCGTCGTTCAGTGGTTGATTGTCGCGAATACGAAACGACAGTAATACGGCTTTTTTAAGCCATTGGTGTACAACCCATTCGCCTGATATTTTTTCTGCAACGCGGGCAGCGCCGCTATCAAGTAGTTCTAGTGCGTCGATAATAGCTTGTTTAACATCGCTAGATACGGTGCTTGGGCTAATGCTGTCGCGGTTGTCCCACGCGTTTTCTATCATGGTTTTTAAATCTGACATGGTGTGTCCTTATTCTGTTTCGGCGTTGAATTTTTTACGTAATGCCTGATGAATTTTAACTTGCTCTTCATCAGTCAGCGCTTGATATTCGTTATTTGATACAACAAAGAAATCCTCAGCACGTTCACCTACCGTTGTAATGCGGGCAGCATGAATGTGTAATAAATGCGCTTGGAAAACTTCGGCAATTTTGGTTAATAAGCCAGGTATATCTACGGCCTGTATTTCTATTAAACTGCGGTCTTTGCGTGCATGAGGGCGCAGCACAATTTTCGGTTTGATATTAAAGTCTTTAAATCGTTGTGAGCGATTCTTTTTAAATCGAATCTTTTTACGTGGATCGCTAAGTGCTTGTTCAAGGCCGCGTTTAATAGATTGCGCGCGGCTGCTTGCGATAGGCTCACCATTTACTTCAAGTATTACAAAGTTAAATAGTACGTAACCGTCTTTGGTGGTAAGTACTTGAGCATGTTGTATTTGTGCTTTTTTAGTACCAATTACACTCACTAGGCGAGCAAACAACGGCCCAGAATAGGGGCTGTATACGAAGACTTGTGTTCCACCGTGCATGGCTTTATCTGATACAACGACACTTGGCTGGCTTAAATCGGTGCATTTAAGCAGATGTTCGCTGTGCCACGATATTTGTTGCTCACTAAAAGCGGTAAAGTAATTTGCTTTAAAACGGCTCCAAATTAAGTCTATTTGTTCTTCAAAATGACCTAAATTAAGTAAGCGCTGTTTAGCTTGGTGCTTTTTATCGCGAATTTGGTCGCGTTGATCCATTGGGTTTTCAAGCCCTAGGCGTAGCGCACGTTGAGTATGTAAGTAGAGTTCGCGCAGTAAAGTGTTTTTCCAGTCGTTCCATAAGTTGTCGTTGGTTGCGCGAATATCGGCAACGGTTAAACAATATAGGTAATCGAGCTGGCGTTCTGTTTTTACGCGTGATGCAAAGTCTTTAATTACACCTGGGTCGTTTATATCTTTACGCTGTGCGGTTACCGACATTAGTAAGTGGTTACCAACAAGCCAAGATATCAGCTTGCCGTCTGACGATGGGAAGCCATGTAATTTAGAAAAAGCAATGGCATCCACTGAGCCAAGCTCTGAATGATCTCCACCACGGCCTTTAGCAATATCATGAAATATTCCGGCTAAATAAAGTAGCTCGGGCTTATCCATACGGGTCACTATTTCACTACAAATAGGAAACTCACTGATACCGGTTTTATCAAAAAATTGGTAAATATTTTTAATAAGCTTATGGGTATGCTCATCTACTGTGTAGGCATGAAATAAATCAAACTGCATTTGCCCAAATATATTACGCCACTGTGGTAAATATGCGGCTAACATGCCGTGTTTATGCATAAGCGTAAACGCGCGGCCCATGCCATTAGGGTGTTTTACCAGGCGTAAGAATGCTTCGCGACACGCAGCGTAATCTTGTAAATCGCCCAATAGGCGCCTACGAACTTGGCGAATGGTGCGTATGGTGCTTGGGTAAATATGAGTGATCTCAGGGTTGTCGGCTATGTGTTCAAATAAAACAAACAGCTGGTCGCGCCTAAAAAATACAGATGGATTTTTTACTCTTATTTGATGGCCAACGCGTTCAAAATTTCTATCAAGTTCTACAACTGGCGCTTCTATGGTTTCTGGAATAATGCTTTGTTCAAAGTACGAAAGTAGCATTTGATTAAGCTCGCGCACGCGGCTCATTATTCTAAATAAGCGCTTCATCATGCGCTCAACCGACGATTTACCATCACTACCAAAACCTAAAATTTCTGCAGCATTGGGTTGGTGATCAAACAATAATCGGTTTTCTGAGCGACCCGCAGCTAAATGTAGCGCAAAGCGAATATTCCATAAGTTCTCTAAGCACTCTGAAAGCTCCTGAAACTCTTCATGAGTTAAATAGCCGTGGCTTATTAGCTCTTGCAGTGTTTCGGCTCTAAAGTGCTTTTTAGCAACCCAAATTATAGTTTGTAAGTCGCGCAGGCCACCTGGGTTTTCTTTTATATTTGGCTCTAGGTTATACGCTGTGCCGTGGCATTTTTTGTGGCGAAGATTTTGCTCTTGCACTTTAGCAACAAAAAACTCACCTGAGCGCCAAACTGGGGTTTCGATAATATGCGTTTTGAGTTTTTCAAACTCAATGTGGTTACCAAAAATTAGGCGGCTTTCAAGCAAGCTGGTGGCAAATGTAACGTCTTCACGTTTTTGCTCAATGGCTTGCTCAATGGTGCGCACACTGTGGCCTATCTCTAAATTGAGATCCCAAAGCATGGTAACAAATTGGCCAATTTTTTCGCATATTTCTTCGCTAGGTTGTTGAGTTACTAGCAATAAAAAGTCGATGTCGGAGTAGGGGTGTAATTCACCACGGCCGTACCCGCCTACAGCGATAAGCGCTAAATCAGGTTCGCGCGCTAAATCGTAAACATGAAATAACTTTATTAGTAGGCGGTCAATAAACTCAGCCCGGGCATTAATTAAATTACCAACCGGTTGTTTAGAAAATTCGTTATGTAACCATTTATAAAAATAGCTAGAACAATCGCGATAATCAGTAAGTTGCTCAGCATCGCTAAGCAACTTTTTTACTTTGTTGGGTAATGCCACGTGGGCTGGCTCCTTGTTGAACCTTTCACACGGATAAGGTTTTTCTTATCAAGTGCTTTGGTTTTATTAGTGTTCTATGATCCGCTCGATAGTATCATCTGATCGAAGCGTTAAAATTTCAACTCCATTTTCAGTCACTAATAATGTGTGTTCCCACTGCGCAGACAAGCTACGGTCACGTGTAACAACAGTCCAGTCATCTTTAAGCAGCTTACATTGGCGCTTACCCGCATTAACCATTGGCTCAATAGTTAAACACATACCCGCTTTTAGCGTTTCACCCGTACCCGCTTTACCGTAATGCATCACTTGTGGCTCTTCGTGAAATTCGCTACCGATACCATGGCCGCAGTATTCGCGAACAATTGAGTAGTTAAAGCTTTCTGCATATTTTTGAATAGCTTCGCCAATATCACCTAAACGTACACCTGGTTTTACCATTTTAATAGCAAGGTATAAGCTTTCTTGTGTTACTTCTGCAAGGCGCTTTCCTTGAATATTTGGTGTACCTACGTGAAACATTTTTGAGGTGTCGCCGTGGTAACCATCTTTGATAACGGTAACGTCAATATTTACACTGTCGCCATCTTTTAAAGCTTTGTCGTTTGGAATTCCGTGACAAATTACATGATTTACAGAGGTACAAACCGACTTAGGGAAACCATGGTAATTTAGCGGAGCAGGAATCGCTTCTTGCACATTTACAATATAATCATGACAAATTGTATTTAACTCATCAGTAGTCACACCTGGCACTACATGTGGTCCAATCATTTCTAGCACGTCTGCCGCTAAACGCCCGGCTATACGCATTTTTTCAATTTCTTCAGGGGTCTTGATCACAGCGCTCATTGAGGCTCCAAAGTTGCGTTTTTTAACATTTATCGTCGCACAAATTTTGCACGCGACGTTGAGTATTTAATTTTAATATGGTATAAAGCGCGCCGTCTTTTTACAAATAAATTCTTAAATGATTTTTTGTATTTAAGACAAACACAATTTTATTTTAACACACACACGTATCGTCACATACACTTGGGTGCATTTGAAGTTTAAATACTTCGGTGTTGGTGCTATGGGATATGTGGAGGCCTAACCCTAAACAACTATAGAGGATCTATAAAATGGCAAACGTTTCAATGCGCGATATGCTTCAAGCTGGTGTTCACTTTGGTCACCAAGCACGTTACTGGAACCCTAAGATGAAGCCTTTCATCTTCGGCGCACGTAACCGTGTACATATCATCAACCTTGAGCAAACAGTACCAATGTTCAACGACGCACTTAAGTTTTTATCAAGTGCTGCTGCAAACAAAGGTAAAGTTCTTTTCGTTGGTACTAAGCGCGCAGCAAGCGACGCAGTTAAAGAAGCCGCTTTACAAAGCGACCAGTTCTTCGTAAATCACCGTTGGTTAGGTGGTATGTTGACTAACTGGAAAACTGTACGTCAATCAATCAAGCGTCTTAAAGACCTTGAAGTACAAAGCCAAGACGGTACTTTCGAGAAATTAACTAAGAAAGAAACGTTAATGCTTAACCGCGAAATGGAAAAGCTTGAAAAGAGCCTTGGTGGTATCAAAAACATGGGCGGTCTTCCAGACGCGCTTTTCGTTATCGATGCTGACCACGAGCACATTGCTATCCGTGAAGCAAACAACCTAGGTATTCCAGTTGTTGCAATCGTTGATACTAACTCTAACCCAGACGGTGTTGATTACATCGTACCTGGTAACGATGATGCTATCCGTGCAATCAACCTTTACACAAGTGCTGTAGCTACTGCTATCACTGAAGGTCGTGAGAACAACATTGTTGCTCAAGCTGAGAAAGACGACTTCGTAGAAGCTGAGTAATTAGCTGTCATCAAGTCTTCATCTTTTTAAGGTGAAGACTTGCTATTCTTGTCGAGCGGGTAACCCGCTTATCTAACCTGATTTCAGATTTGAGGATTTACTAATGGCTGTAACTACTGCCCTAGTTAAAGAATTACGCGAGCGTACTGGCGCTGGCATGATGGATTGTAAAAAAGCGTTAACTGAAACTGATGGCGACATCGAGTTAGCGATTGAAAACATGCGTAAAAGTGGCGCTGCTAAAGCTGCTAAAAAAGCAGGTAACATTGCTGCTGAAGGTACTATCATCATCAAGCAAAATGCTGGTGTTGCTGTACTTGTTGAAGTTAACTGTCAAACAGACTTCGTTGCAAAAGACGTAAGCTTCTTAGCATTTGCTAACAAAGTTGCTGACGCTGCAATCGCAGAAACAATCTCTATCGAAGACTTACAAGCTAAGTTTGAAGAAGACCGTGTTGAGCTAGTTACTAAGATTGGCGAAAACATCAACGTACGTCGTTTACAGTACATCGCTGGTGAAAACCTAGTTGAGTACCGTCACGGTGAGCGTATTGGTGTTGTTGTTGCTGGTGTTGCTGACGAAGAAACACTTAAGCACGTTGCAATGCACGTTGCTGCTTCAAGCCCTGAGTACTTAACGCCTGCTGATGTTCCTGCAGACGTTGTAGAAAAAGAAAAGCAAGTTCAAATCGACATCGCGATGAACGAAGGCAAGCCTGCTGAAATCGCTGAGAAGATGGTTGTTGGACGCATGAAAAAATTCACTGGTGAGGTTTCTCTTACTGGTCAAGCTTTCATCATGGAACCTAAAAAATCTGTTGGCGAAGTTCTTAACGAGAAAAACGCAACAGTTACTGGCTTTGTACGTGTAGAAGTTGGTGAAGGTATCGAGAAGAAAGAAGAAGATTTTGCTGCTGAAGTTGCTGCTCAAATTGCAGCCGCTAAAGGTCAGTAAGATTAACTATTTGTGATGCATAAGGAAATTAGATGCAATTAAAGTACTATTTGGTTTTGCGTCACGCATAGAAATTCTTTAAAATAACCGCGCTTTTATGTTTATCATAAGCGCGGTTATTTTTTACCCATATTTTAATAAAAGTTGGCCCCAATACTATGACTATCAATCGTAAACCTATTTTTAGACGTGTTCTTCTCAAATTAAGTGGTGAAGCTTTAATGGGAGACGAAGGCTTCGGCATTGACCCAAAAGTATTAGATCGTATGGCTCAAGAGATTAAAGAGCTGGTAGAACTCGACGTAGAAGTGGGTTTGGTTATCGGCGGCGGTAACTTTTTACGAGGCGGATCGCTTGCTGAAGCAGGTATGAACCGCGTAGTAGGCGATCACATGGGCATGCTTGCAACCGTTATGAATGGCCTTGCAATGCGTGATGCGCTGCACCGTGCATTTGTAAACTGTCGTTTAATGTCGGCAATCCCACTAAACGGTGTATGTGACGCTTACAACTGGGCTGAAGCAATTAGTTTATTAAAATCTGGCCGTGTTGTTATTTTTGCAGCCGGTACAGGTAACCCTTTCTTTACTACCGATTCTGCAGCGTGTTTACGCGGTATCGAAATTGAAGCTGACACAGTAATTAAAGCAACAAAAGTTGATGGCGTTTACAGTGATGATCCTGTTAAAAACCCAGAAGCGACGCTTTACCGTCACTTAAGCTACAATGAAATCATTGATAAAGAATTAAAAGTTATGGATTTAGCGGCGTTTACATTAGCCCGCGATCATAATATGCCATTGAGCGTATTTAACATGAATAAATCAGGCGCGTTAAAACGCGTAATTATGGGTGAAGAAGAAGGAACACTTATCTCTTCACAAGCCTCAGATGAAGTAATCAAATAATTAGGATTAAACCGTGATTAACGATATTCAAAAAGATGCGCAAGAGCGCATGCAAAAGAGTGTAGCAGCACTAGGTAGCCAATTATCTAAAATCCGTACTGGTCGTGCTCACCCTGCAATTTTAGACGGCATCATGGTGTCGTACTACGGTGCAGATACTCCACTTAACCAAGTAGCTAACGTGACGATTGAAGATTCACGTACACTTGCCATTGGCGTATTCGATAAGTCTTTAGCGCAAGCTGTTGAAAAAGCAATTATGGCGTCTGACTTAGGCTTAAACCCTATGTCAGCAGGTACCGTTATTCGTGTACCTCTTCCTCCGCTTACGGAAGAACGTCGTAAAGATTTAATTAAAATTGTACGCGGTGAAGTAGAAGGCGGCCGTGTTGCTGTTCGTAACATTCGTCGTGATGCAAATGGTGATGTTAAATCTCTACTTAAAGAAAAAGATATTTCTGAAGATGAAGCGCGTCAAGCCGAAGATGCAATTCAAAAGCTTACAGATAAGTTTATCAAAGAAATGGATGCTCAATTAGCAGCCAAAGAAACAGAATTGA
This sequence comes from Pseudoalteromonas carrageenovora IAM 12662, assembly GCF_900239935.1. Lineage (NCBI taxonomy): Bacteria > Pseudomonadati > Pseudomonadota > Gammaproteobacteria > Alteromonadales > Pseudoalteromonadaceae > Pseudoalteromonas > Pseudoalteromonas carrageenovora. The sequence continues at coordinate 2,459,635 of NZ_LT965928.1, read as the reverse complement.
TGGAAATCTAAACAGCTAATTTTATTAGTTTTGAAACGCCGTCTGGGGTATACTAGGCGGCGTTTTTTTATGGAATAGTCAATATTTATGGTTCTAGACGCTGACACAATTTCACAGCAAAGTTTACCTAAGCATGTTGCCATCATCATGGATGGGAATGGACGTTGGGCTCAAGCTAGAAATAGACCTCGTGTGTTCGGGCATAAAAAAGGCGTGGACGCTGTTCGTCAATCAGTTCAGTTTTGTACTAAATTAGGGATACAGTCGTTAACCTTATTTGCTTTTAGTAGTGAGAACTGGCGCCGCCCAGAAGACGAAGTAAACACTTTAATGGAGCTTTTCTTATTTGTTTTAACAAAAGAAGTAAAAAAGCTTTATAAAAATAATGTAAAACTGACCATTATTGGAGATTTATCACGGTTTTCAGAAAGCTTGCGCAGCAAAGTAGACGCTGCACATAAGTTAACTGAAAATAACACCGGGCTGTGTTTAAATGTTGCAGCAAACTATGGTGGTCGTTGGGATATGGCTAATGCGGCTAAACAGCTTGCTTTGCAAGTGGCGCAGGGCTCACTCAACGCAGAAGATATTACAGAAGAGCGCTTAGCGCAGCATATGAGCATGGCAGATCAGGCAGAACCTGATTTACTCATTCGCACAGGTGGCGATGTTCGTATTAGTAACTTTTTACTATGGCAAGCTGCTTATGCAGAGCTTTACTTTACCGAGACACTTTGGCCTGATTTTAATGAAGCAGCTTTTGCTGAGGCCATTGCGTGTTACGTTGCCAGAGAGCGACGTTTTGGTTGTACGGGCGAACAAATAAAACAATTACTCGCTCAAACCTAAATAGAATAAGGGTCACAATTTTGTTAAAACAACGCATTTTAACCTCTCTAGTGCTAGCACCATCTGCACTGGCGCTGGTTTTTTACACACCACTTACGTTATTTAGCTACTTTGCAGGTGCAATTGTTATGCTGGGTGCGTGGGAGTGGTCAGCATTTATGGGCTTATGTGGAAAGCTTAAACGTGGCGCTTTTGTGGTATTAATAGCGGCTTTGCTTGGCTTACTTAATTTACATTGGCCAATCGAATCGTTATGGGTAAATGGCAAGTTAGCCGGGGATGCAAATTACTTATTTACACTGTCCTTTGCATGGTGGATTGTAGCCAGTTACTTAATTTGGCGTTATCCAGCCATGGCTAAAGCGTGGAACGAAGGGTTAGTTATGCGTGGTATTGCCGGGCTCCTAACGCTTGTACCGTTATGGCTTGCTCTTAATACCTTACGTAGTGCGCAATATGCTGAATCGGCCCACTTTGGCTCTGTACTAATTTTAGTGGTGCTAGGCATAGTGTGGAGTGCTGACGTAGGCGCTTATTTTTCAGGTAAAAGCTTTGGTAAACACAAACTAATGCCAAAGGTGAGCCCTAATAAAACCATTGAAGGGCTAGCCGGTGGTGTTGTTGCTTCAATTGTTTTTGTTTTAGCTTTTTGCCACTTTACCGATGTTGATTTAGTCGTTTGGCCTATTTACGCTGTGATGACTGCATTTATTGCCTTGTTTTCTGCTGTTGGCGATTTACTTGAAAGTATGTTTAAGCGCGAAGCCGGCTTAAAAGATAGCGGTAGTTGCTTACCAGGACATGGTGGTATTTTAGACAGAATTGATAGCTTAACTGCAGCAGCGCCAATGTTTGTTATGTGTTATGCATGGACCTTGAGTTTATGAACCAAAAGCAACAACTGGTTATTTTAGGCGCTACGGGGTCTATTGGTTTAAGTACATTGGATGTAGTAGCGCGAAATAAAGAATTATTTGATGTATTTGCATTAACAGCCGGCCAAAATGCTAAAAAAATGGCTGAACTGTGTATCGAACACGAGCCGCTTTATGCTGTTATGGCCACTCAGGTAGCCGCAGAGGAACTTAGTTCTCATTTAAATAATACGCCTTGCCAAACTCTAGTTATGCACTCAGTGCAAGCTATGAGCGATTTATGTGCTCATCCTGATGTAGACACTGTGATGTCGGCTATTGTGGGTGCTGCTGGTTTACTACCTACGCTTAGTGCTGTAGAAGCCGGTAAAAAAGTATTGCTTGCCAATAAAGAATCGTTAGTAATGTCAGGTCAGTTGTTTATTGATAAAGTAAAACAACACAAAGCGACCTTATTGCCGATTGATAGTGAACACAACGCTATTTTTCAATGCCTACCTCATTCATTACAAAATGCACAAAGCGATAAAAACCTGCAAGATAACGGTGTAAGTAAAATTCTTCTTACGGGTTCTGGCGGACCATTTTTAACGCGTGATATAAATACCTTAAAAAATGTAACAGTTAGCGAAGCCGTAGCGCATCCTAATTGGTCTATGGGGCAAAAAATATCGGTAGACTCTGCAACAATGATGAACAAAGGCCTTGAGTTTATTGAAGCTAAATGGCTATTTAATTGCGATACCAGCGACATTGACGTTGTTATCCATCCGCAAAGTATTATTCACTCAATGGTGCAATACCATGATGGGTCTATTTTAGCGCAAATGGGTAACCCAGATATGCGCACGCCTATTGCACATGCACTTGCATATCCTGAGCGAATAAATGCAGGCGTTAAACCGTTAAATTTCTCTGATATATGTGATTTTTCGTTTACTAAGCCTGATTTTGCTCGCTACCCTAACTTACAGCTTGCTATAGATGCGTGTAGTGCAGGGCAAGGCGCTACAACAACGGTTAATGCAGCAAATGAAATTGCTGTTGCAGCATTTTTAAAAGGCCAGATTGGCTTTACTGATATTTATAAAATTAATGCGCAAACACTTGAAGCCGCAACATTTAGCAATGTTAAAAGCCTAGAAGAAATACTTGAGTGCGATAAATTAGCGCGAATTAGCGCTTCGCAATTTATAACAAAAGTGACTCACTAATATGTTTGATTTTTTTTGGAATCTTGGCTCGTTTATTTTAGCACTAGGGATTTTAGTCGCTATACATGAATATGGTCACTTTTGGGTTGCCCGAAAGATGGGTGTTAAAGTGCTGCGTTTTTCAATTGGTTTTGGTAAGCCGCTTTTAAAGTGGCACGATAAATACAAAACCGAATACGTAATTGCTGCGATTCCGCTTGGTGGTTATGTAAAAATGCTCGATGAGCGTGTTGATGAAGTACCTGCAAACGAGCGTCACTTATCGTTTAATGCTAAATCGGTTCAAGCACGCATTGCCATTGTAGCTGCAGGACCAGTGGCAAACTTTTTGTTTGCTATTGTGGCACTCGCTGCAATGTACATGGTGGGTGTGCAATCGGTTAAGCCTGTGGTTGGCAGTATTACTGAGGGCAGCCGAGCCGAGCAAGCGGGTATTATGCCATCACAACATATTATAAAAATTGGCGATGACGATGTTGCTACATGGCAAGATGCTACATTTTCACTTATGTCTAGTTTAGGTGAGCAAAGTGTTGATGTTACTGTGCGTGATGAAAATCTTCAGACGCGTGTTAAAACGCTTAATTTAGATGGCTGGAAGCTTGATCAGCAAGATGTCCCACCGCTTAGCTCTCTCGGTATCGTGCCATTTAGGCCTCAAGCTACACTCACAATCGCAGCTGTGACTAAAAATTCAGCAGCAGAACAGGCAAATTTACAAGCTAAAGACATTATATTGGCTGTAAACGGTGAAACTATAAGCAATTGGCAGCAATTAGTTAATCTTATTACGCAATCGGCTAACAAATCTTTACAATTTAGTGTAAAAAGACAGGATAGTATAAAAACCATTACAGTGACCCCGAAAGGGCGCGTTGATAATAATGGTATTGAGCAAGGCTTTTTAGGTGTTGCCCCTGTTGTACAACAGTGGCCAGATGGCTACGTTGAGACTAGACATTACGGCCCGCTCGATAGTATCGTGCGAGGCACAAAAGAAACATGGCGCTTAATTACCCTAAGTTTTGACATGATTGGTAATTTAATTACAGGCCAGGTTTCGGTTAAAAATTTAAGTGGTCCGGTTGGCATTGCAGTCGGCGCTGGAACTAGCGTAAGCTATGGCTTAGTGGCCTTTTTAAGCTTTTTAGCCTTAATAAGCGTGAACTTGGGTGTATTTAATTTATTACCCTTACCAGTGCTTGATGGCGGACACTTAATGTATTACATAATTGAACTTTTTCGTAAAAAGCCGGTCTCTGAAAAGACACAAGAGTTTGGTTTTAAAGTGGGCGCCTTGCTGCTCATTTTTCTAACTTGTTTCGCTTTGTTCAATGATGTATCGCGTTTGTAGTTACAGCGTGACAATTACTAATTAGAACACGATTGTAAAGCATCATTAAATTGATGCTATGCGGTAATACAGTTGTAAAGGATAAAGATAATAAAATGGCTATAAAAAAACATTTGGCAGTAACAAGTTTATTGGGTGCAAGCTTTGCAGCCCTAGGCCAAAACTCCTTTATTGTTGAAGACCTAAAAGTTGAAGGTTTGCAGCGTGTAGCACTTGGTGCAGCGCTTACGCATATTCCTATTAACGTAGGCGATAACGTAGATGACTACACGATTTCAAAAACAATAAAGTCACTTTATCGTTCTGGGCACTTTGACAACATAAAAGCGCTTCGCGATGGCAATAACGTTATTTTTAAAGTAACTGAACGTCCTACCATTAGCTTTATTGAGTTTGAAGGCAATAAAGATATAAAAGACGAACAGCTTAATGAATCTCTAGATCAGCAAGATATTCGCCAAGGTGAGCCACTTGATAAAACCGTTATCGATAATATCGAAAAGGGCCTAGTTGAGTTTTTCCACAGTATTGGTAAATACAACGCTAAAGTAGATATCAGTGTAACTAAGTTACCTCGTAACCGCGTTAAACTTAAATTAGAGTTTGATGAAGGTGATGCCGCGTCAATTCGTCAAATTAACTTAGTAGGTAATGAGCTTTTTTCTAATGAAGAGCTTTTAAAGCTTGCTGAATCGCAACAAGATTTACCTTGGTGGCAGTTTATGGGTAGCGATCGCTACCAAAAGCAGACCATTGAAGGCGATTTAGAAAAAATCCGTAGCTACTACTTAGACCGTGGTTATTTACGCTTTAATATCGATTCAACTCAAGTATCTGTAAGCCCTGAACGTGAATCTGTTTACGTTACCGCTAACTTAACAGAAGGCGTTAAATATACCGTTAAAGGCTTTGACTTTATTGGTGATTTACTTGGCCGTGAAGAGTTAATCAAAAGTGTTATTCCACTTCGTGCAGGCGAGTTATATAACGGTTCAGTAGTCACTTCTTCTGAAGAATTTATTAAAAGCTACTTAGCACGTTTTGGTTATGCAAATGCTGAAGTACGTACAATTCCTGAAATTGACGACGAAAAGCAAGAAGTTCAGTTAACGCTTTCGGTAAATCCGGGTAAACGTGTATACGTTCGTCGTATTATTGTTGGTGGTAACCAAAACACCGCTGATGAAGTACTTCGCCGTGAGATGACACAGCTAGAAGGTGCATGGTTATCTAATCAAAACCTTGAACGTTCAAAACTACAAATACAGCGTTTAGCATACATGGAAAGTGTTGATTTTAACGTAGTACCAGTCCCAGGTGTTGATGACCAAGTAGATGTAGACTTTACAGTTAAAGAGCAATCAGCAGGTAGCTTTAATGCAGGCCTTGCATATGGCTCTTACCTTGGTTTGCAGTTTAATATTGGTGTGACCGAATCTAACTTTTTAGGTACGGGTAATCAAATTGGTTTAAATCTAAATACTTCAACAGGTTCTGAAAGCATTAGCTTATCTTACACCGACCCTTACTTCACACCTGATGGTGTATCGCAAGGTAGCAGTATTTTTTACACTAACTATGATGCAAGTAAGTTTAGCTTAGTAGATTACAAATCGAAAAGTTATGGTTTAGGCACTAATATTGGCTTCCCAATTGATGCTGTAAATCGTGTTAACTTTGGTGTTCGTTGGATAAAAGAAGAGCTTTCAGATATAGCTGAGTACGAACAAACTCGTGTACTTCGTGAGACTTTCTTAGATCCAGAAAACCCAGATGCTGGCTTTGACTTTACCAAATATGAGCTAAGTGCAGGTTGGTCACGTGTTACGGTTAACCGTGGCTTATTCCCAACAGCGGGTTCGCGCCAAACATTAAATTTAACAGCAACTACGCCTAACTCAGACCTTCAATACTTTAAACTGAACTATGATTCGCGTTTTTACTGGCCAATCTCAAATGATCACCGTTGGGTGTTCTCAACGCGTGCAGCGCTTGGTTACGGTAATGGTTATGGGTCAACAAATGGTTATGAGCAAACATTACCATTCCAAGAGTTCTTCCGTATAACGGAAATGGAACTACGTGGCTTTGACCGTAATACAATATTACCTCGTGCTGTATCACGTATACCGCAGTCTATTCCTGGTACACCAGGCGCAGATGGTACAACTACAGGTAGTATTGGTGGGGCAGACGAATTTGATGTGTTAATCCCACAAGGCCGTATTGGTGGTAACGCTAAAGCGGTTGCAGGTATGGAGCTAATTGTTCCTACACCGTTCTTAGATGAAGAAAATACCAGTTCTGTACGTACCAGCTTCTTTGTAGATGCTGCGAACGTATGGGATACTGAATTTAGCGTAGACCGCTATCAAAACTTAGCGCCAGATGAGCGTGCTAAATTAGATGACTATTCAGACCCAATGCGCTTTAGGGTTTCAACCGGTCTTTCATTACAATGGATCTCTCCGATGGGTCCAATGTTGATTAGTTTTGCGTATCCATTGCAAAAAGAAGAAGATGACGATACGAAAACGATCAGCTTTAACATTAGTAACACTTTCTAAAGGAGTTTTTTGTGAAAACATTATTTAAATCAACAGCAGTAGCAGTTTTAGCAACATTAATGATGGGTACTTCAGCGAGTGCATTTGCACACAAAGTAGGTATCGTTGATATGCAAGAAATCTACAAGCAAATTCCTCAAATGGCTAAAATTGAACAGTCTTTACAAACTGAGTTTGCAGAGCGTCGCCAAGAGCTTGAGAAGTTACAAGGCGATATTCGTTTTGAAGCAGAAAAATTTAAGCGTGAAAGCACAACCATGAGCCAAGCTCAAAAAGATGCACTACGTGACAAAATTCAGGGCATGCAAAAAAATCTTGCTGAACAGGGCCGTCCTTTAGAGCAAGAGATTAAAGCACGCCAAAACCAAGAACTTGCTAAAGTTCAAGGTGTGATCATCAAAACAATTGAAGAAATTGCTAAAGATGGCGACTTCGATGAAGTTAAAGTTAAAGACACAACTATTTACTTTAACCCTAAAGAAGTAACTGATCTTTCATCTAAAGTTGTAGCAGCTGTTAGCAAGAAATAATCTATCTATGCAAAATTATACGCTTTCGCAAATTGCGGAACTTCTAGGCGCCGAGCTTCAAGGTGATGGCGCTTTAGAAATAAAAAAAATAGCGACACTTGCAAATGCCCGTTCTGGGCATATTGCATTTTTAGCGAACTCAAAATATCGTACGCAGCTTGAAACCACTCAAGCCAGTGCTGTAATAGTTAGCCAAGCTGATGCTGAATTTTTTCAAGGCAGTAAAGTTATTGTTGGCAATCCATATGTGAGTTACGCAAAACTAGCGCAATTTATGGATACCACACCTCGCTCTGCTTCTACAGGCATTCATCCAAGTGCAACTATTCATTCATCAGCTATTGTTAGCGACAGTGCCGCTATAGGCGCTAATGCAGTAATTGAAGCTGATGCAGTGATTGGTGATAACGCGCAAATTGGTCCGAACAGTTTTATCGGAGAACGTGTTAAAATAGGCTCTGGCACTAAGCTTTGGCCTAGTGTGACTATTTATCACGATGTTGAGATTGGCGCAGATTGTTTGTTTCAAGCAAATAGTGTTGTAGGAAGTGATGGGTTTGGCTATGCCAATGAGCGCGGGCAGTGGGTGAAAATACCGCAACTTGGCTCAGTGATCATAGGCGACAAGGTAGAAATAGGGGCAAGTACCACTATTGACCGCGGCGCACTAGATAACACGATTATTCATAGCAATGTTATTATTGATAACCAGTGTCAAATAGCACACAACGTTGAAGTTAACTCGGGCACAGCAATTGCTGGCTGCACCGTACTTGCAGGAAGCGTTACCATTGGCAAAAACTGCCAAATAGGCGGCATGACTGCAATTAATGGTCACATGTCTGTATGTGATGGTGTTATAATTACCGGTATGAGTATGGTGACTAAATCAATCACCGAACCGGGTATTTACTCATCAGGTATGCCCCATACAACTAACAAAGAATGGCGTAAATCCATTGCTCACTTGCGTAACCTTTCGGACATGAAATCTCGTCTTAAAGCGCTTGAAGCATTGGCTAAGTCATAACGTTGAACACTAATAAGGATGCTATTTTGGCAAACGAATTAAATAGCCTTGATATTCAAGAGATTTTAAGTTTATTACCGCACCGTTACCCGATGCTACTAATTGATCGTGTTATTGATTTTACACCTGGCGAGTCTTTACATGCTATTAAAAATGTTTCTATAAACGAACCTATTTTTACTGGTCATTTCCCAAATCAGCCAATTTTTCCTGGTGTGCTAATATTAGAAGCCATGGCGCAAGCAACGGGTTTACTAGGTTTTAAAACAGTAGAGAATCGCAGCGAGAACGAATTATATTTGTTTGCAGCGGTTGATAATGCTCGTTTTAAGCAGCCGGTAATTCCTGGCGATACTATGCATCTTCATGTAGAGTTTTTAAAAGAACGCCGCAATATATGGAAATTTGCTGCTGAAGCAAGAGTCGATGGCAAAGTAGTATGTAGTGCCGAAATTATGTGTGCGAGAAGAGAGTTTTAATAGTGATCCATTCTACAGCAATAATCGAACCTGGCGCTAAACTAGGCAACAATGTCTCAGTTGGTCCGTATAGTTATATTGGCAATGATGTTGTGATCGGTGATGACTGTATTATTGAGTCTCACGTTGTTGTTAAAGGGCCGTCTACCATTGGCTCTGGAAATCATATTTTTCAATTTGCGTCTGTAGGTGAAGCCTGCCAAGACAAAAAATACAACAACGAGCCTACTACGCTAATTATGGGCGATAACAACGTTATTCGTGAGTGTGCAACCATTCACCGAGGTACTATTCAGGACCAAGGTGTTACTAAAATTGGTAGCAATAACTTATTTATGGCTTATACCCACGTGGCTCACGATGCAGTAATTGGCGATAACGTTATTTTTGCTAACAACGCAAGTGTAGCAGGGCATGTGCACGTAGGTGACTGGGTTATCTTAGGTGGTAACTCAGGAGTGCATCAATTTTGTAAAATTGGTGATCACGCATTTATTGGCATGTACTCGGGTGTTAATAAAGACGTACCTCCGTTTGTTACTACTATTGGTATGCCTGCAGGCCCTGCAGCAATCAATAAAGAAGGTATGAAACGCCGTGGCTTTGAAAGCGATGAAATAATGGCAGTACGCCGTGCTTATAAAGCATTTTATCGTAAGAGCTTAGGTGTTGATGAAGCAATTTCATCACTAAGTGAAGACGCTGCAAAGCATCCTGCAGTGCAAACCATGATAGATTTTGTTAAAGGCTCTGAGCGCGGCATTGTAAGATAATTACAAGCTTTGCTTCGAGCATTAAAAACCACCCTAGATGATAAATCGAAGGTGGTTTTTTATTGCCCAGAGTTTAAAGCCAATTCAGTTAATACTCAGGGTACTCAAGTTAGTATGCGCTTAATTTTTATAATAAAAGCCATTCTATGCGTTTACCTAAGTTAGTTGTCACTCTTTTTATTACTTCAGTTTTAGCCGCTTGTAGTAGCCAGCCACTCATTAAGTCATCTACAGGAGAAATAACTCAAGTAGGAAAAGCATCTTTTTATGCTGATAAATACCACGGAAGAACAACTGCTAATGGAGAGCGCTTTAGCCAGCAAGCTGCAACAGCTGCTCATTTAGAATTCGATTTTGGTACTAAGGTGGTTGTTACTAACCTCGCTAATAATAAATCAGTAATAGTAAGGATAAATGACAGAGGCCCTTATGTACGTGGCCGTATTATCGATTTATCAAAAAGCATGTTTAAAAAGATAGCCGACCCTAAAGTCGGCGTTATTGACGTGTCTGTAAAGGTATTAAAACCGGGTAGTTAGTGCCACATAATCTGGATAAGCGCTACTGAGCTCTTTATGAGAGCCTTGTGCAACCACTTTACCGTCTTCTAACCATATAACATTATTCATTTGAGTAAGAAGAGCTGGGTCGTGGGTAATTGTAAGTACGCTTGCGTTACCCATTACCTGCATAATGGCGTTCATTACGGTTTGCTTAGATTGGTTATCTAGTCCTTCGGTAGGCTCATCAAGTACTAAAATAGCGGGGTTTTGTAATAAAGCCTGAGCAATGGCTATACGCCTTGATTGCCCTTGGGATACGCTTCGCCCACCGATACCTAAACGTGTTTTTAAACCCTTTTGTAAATCATTAAACCAAGGCTCTAGCTGCGCAAGTTTAATGGCTTCAAGCATTTCTTCTTTTGTAGCACTTGGTGCAGCATAGCGTAAATTTTCACTTAGGGTGCCATCAAAAATATGATGCTGCTGCGCTAATATATTTATAAAGCTTGCGCGGGTGTCATTGCTTAGTGAGTGTAGTTCTTGCGAGTTATTTTGATCACCCAACGTAATGCTGCCTTGCTGAAGTGGCCATAGCCCAGTTAGCAAATTTACAAGCGTGGTTTTACCGCTCCCACTTCTACCTACAATGGCTACTTTTTGTTGCGCTTTTAGCATAAAGCTCACATCAGTTAATGCATTATGCTCATCGTATTTATAGCTAATGTTATTAAGTGTTAGTGCGGTATTATTTTTATCAAACTGAGTATCAATTAAAGCGCTGTGATTGTTGCTCTGAGCAGATACTTTATCTTGAAGTGTAAATAGTCGCTCTGCGGCTTTTAGCACATTAGGTAACTCTATAAAGGCATTAGGGAGGAGCAATACACTTTCAAAGCTTGCCAATACAAATAGGCTTAGCATAGCAAGCTCTACATTTACCATGGCCCCGCTGTAAACTAATGGCACAATAGTAACAATGGCGCCTAGCATGGCTAATTGCACTACCAGCAAGCTTAAGCCATCACTATTTGCCAGTGCTTTATGGCGACTATAAAGTTGCTGGTTGTACTGTTCATTCAAATCATCACATTTTGAAATTTGATCGCCACCTGCTTGATAAATACTAAGCTCTCTAAGGCCTGTTAGTGTGTCAGAAAGTTCGGCTCTAAGTTGAGCGCTTAGTTGTGTTTCTTTGTGGCTATTTTTGTTTAATTTAGCACTTAATAGAGCTGGTAAAACAACACCAATTAATAAAATGCCAGTAAAACAAATAAGTGCAACGTTTGCATTATAGGCCGCCATAAACACCATAATAATAGGTATGCTTAATAGCGCTACTAGCATAGGCAGTAATATGTTTAAGTAAAATTTATCTAGGGCATCAACATCGTTCTGTAAGCGGTTTACTAAATCGGCGCTGCGGCTCATTGCTAAATCTACATTGTTTAGCTTACTTAGTGTTGCAAACATATTTACGCGAATTTCACTAAGCAATAAAAACGTCGCGTTATGTGTTACTAAACGCTCACCATAGCGTGATGCGGTTCGAACAATCGCTAAAAATCGAATAGTCCCTGCGGGTGTAAAGTAGTTCATTTGCACGCCAGCAATACCTGCAGCTGCCATTGAAGCTAAAAACCAACCCGATATAGCGAGTAAGCCCACGTTTGCAAGTACAGTTAAAGTGGCTAAAAAAGTACCCAGCAACATAGCTTTATAGTGCGGGCGGCAAAGCTTTAATAGCCTAATAAAATTAGTCATTATTAGCTCCTTGCACTTGAGTGCTTAGCAGTGTTTTAAACGCACCATTTTGCTTAGCAAGGTGTGAGTATGTGCCTTGCTGTGCTACCTCACCATTTTGCATAACAATAATATTGTTGGCATTTTTTACTGTATTGAGTCTATGAGCTATAACCAGTACCAAATGTGTTTTTGCATAATCGTTTATTGCACGCTGAATAAGCTGCTCTGTTTGGCTATCAAGGTGTGCCGTTGGTTCATCGAGTACTAAAATAGGCGCTTGTTTTAAAAATGCACGAGCAAGGGCGATACGTTGCTTTTGTCCGCCAGAAAGCCCTTCGCCTTGCTCGCCTATCAATGTAATAAAGCCATTAGGCAACGTGTTTATAAAATCTAAAGCGCCAGCTTGGTGTGCTGCTTGCTCAAGCTCTAATTGTGAAGCGTCTGGTTTTGCTATTTTGATGTTATCGCTAATGCTTTGATAAAATAGCGTTGGCGTTTGCGGGATCCAGGCAATTTTATTTTGTAGCGTATTAATATTAGTTGCATCTAGTGGCTTGTCATTAATACTGATTTGCCCAACCACCTGAGGGTGAAACCCTAATATGCAATCAAATAAAGTGCTTTTACCTGAGCCACTCGCCCCAACTAAAGCTACTAGGCCTTTATTGGGTAGGGCTAAGTTTATATTTTTTATACCTTCATTACTGTTTGGGTATGTAAAATTTAAGTTGTTAATGCTTATTGTATTTATAGGCTCGCTAACGTGGGCGTTGTTTTGCTGTGATTGTTCAGGAAGCGGCGCATTTAAAATAGTTACCATGTCGGCTGCAGCGCTAATACCTTGCAAGCGAGCGTGGTAGTGGCTACCTAATTGGCGAAGTGGTAAATAAAATTCAGGTGCAAGTAGCAGCACTACAAAACCGGTTGCAAAATCTAGCGTGCCAAAAAATAGCCTAAAGCCAATTATTACCGCAACGAGTGCCACGCTAATAGTGGCTAAAAATTCCAGCGCAAATGACGATAAAAAAGCAATTTTTAATACATCGAGTGTGGCGTGTCTAAAATCATCAGAAATTTTAGCAATATGTTTAAGCTCAGTGCGGGTGGCATTAAATAGTTTTAGTTGCGTTAAACCTTGTATGCGGTCAAAAAAGTAGTTACCTAAAACGGCAAGTTGTTTCCAACGTTTTTGATTTAAATCTTCAGCTTTAGATCCAACTAAAATCATAAAAAAGGGAATAAGCGGAGCGGTTAGTAAAAATATTAAACCCGCTTTATAGTCGGTTGGAAAAATCACCACCAAAATTGCTATAGGAATAAGGGCACTGTAAGCAACACCAGGCAAGTATTTAGCGTAATAGTCGTGCAATGCTTCAACGCCATCGTGCAAAGTGTTAAGCGTTGCTCCTTGACCATGTTGTTCAATGTAGCTAGGCCCTAATTGGGTTAATTTGGTTAATAAGGTTTGGCGCATAGCCGATTTGATTTTAAGTGCAGCAAAGGCACTTAGCCTTTCACTTAGCGCTAAAAAAAGCGCTCGTAGTAAAATAATGCCTGCAAGTGGCCAAAGTAAATGTGTTACTTGAGCAAGGCTTTCACCTTCAAACATTACATTATGAATAGTTTGGGCGAGTAAGTAAGCCCCTGCAATCATTAAAATAGCGTTAAAAGTACCCAGTGCAATGCTTAACTTTAACCACATTGCAGCGGGTTTACTTTGTAGCTTTAAAAAAGCGCGCAGAGACTGCTGCTGCGCGCGATCTAATCGAGGGTTAGTCGTCATTTTTAGCTGAGTTTTTCTCGTTTAATAAATCATGCATAGGTTGTTCATCATCAGCTATGCTGTTTTTATTTTGGTGAAACTCGTACCACATTACGTTTATTACACCTAAGGTACAGGCTAAAAGTACACCTAAAATCCAAGCAAAATACCACATAATTTATTCTCCTTAGTAGCTACCGTGAGTGTTGTTTTCAATTTCATCTACCGTTACTCTGCGCCACATTTTTACGTAACACCACGTGGTGTAGGCCAGTATAAGCGGTATAAAAATAACTACGGCAACAAACATAATATTTAGCGTTTTATGACTAGATACGGCATCCCAAATAGTTAAGCTAATATCAGGATTATTAATTGAAGGCATAATGAATGGGAATAGTGATACGCCCGCCGTCATAATAATGCCTATTAACATTATACTTGTAGAAATAAGGCCAAGCGCAGGTTTATTAATTTTTGAGAAAAACAATGCGCTTAGTGCCATTACAAACCCTAAAATAGGGAAGGTCATTGTCCATGGTCGTTCACTGTAGTTATTAAGCCAAGCACCTTTTGCTGTAGTTACCACTTTAGCTAAAGGGTCAGCATGGCTTTGCGTGTCTGGCATAGAGATAATTTGATAGCCATTGATATTAGCCACCCAAACACCAGCTCCAGCAAAAAGCACAATAAATACCATCAGTGCATAGCGGCCATACTGCCCTGAACGTTCAGCTACTGCATCAGCGGTACGAAGTTGTAACCACATACCAGCATGAGCAATTAACATAGCCACACTAATTAAACCTGCAAGCAATGCAAATGGGTTTAATAAACCAAAAAACGAGCCTTGATAACTTACACGTAGTAAGTTATCAATATTAAACGGCACGCCTAAAAATAAGTTACCAAACGCCACACCAAATACTAAAGCCGGAATTGCACTGCCTGCAAACAAGCCCCAATCCCAGTTGTTGCGCCAGCGTTTAGAATCTATTTTAGAGCGGTAATCAAAACCAAGAGGTCTAAAAAATAATGCAAATAGCACCAGCATCATAGCAAAATAAAAACCCGAAAATGCGGCTGCATACACCATAGGCCACGCTGCAAATAAAGCACCGCCAGCGGTAATAAACCACACTTGGTTACCATCCCAGTGTGCGCCAATGGTATTAATTACTGTGCGACGTTCTGAGTCTGTTTTACCTACTAGGCGTAGCAGCATAGCCACGCCCATATCCATACCATCGGTAATAGCAAAGCCAATAAGCAACACACCAATGAGCAACCACCACAGCATTTTTAATGTTTCATAATCAAAAATCATAATTGCTCTCCTGCATCTTTATCTGCTTTGTTTGGTAACTCAAAGTGGTATTTACCAGTATGTAATGAGCTTGGTCCTTGTTTAATAAAGCGAACCATCAACCAACCTTCAACAATAGCCAAGCCAGTGTAAAAAATAATGAATCCAGTTAAGCTAATTAAAATATCGTTTACCGTTAGTGACGAGGTCGCTAAAAAGGTTGGTAAAATTTCAGATATTGCCCAAGGCTGGCGACCATATTCAGCAACTATCCAACCAAATTCAATGGCAATCCAAGGGAGTGGAATACTCAATACCGCAGCCCACAGTAACCAACGTTTTTGCTCAATAATACGGTGTGCATTGTAGTAAAACGCTAATATAAATACACCAAGCATAGCTACGCCACAGGCGACCATTATCCTAAACGACCAAAACATAGGGCCTACTTTAGGGAAGGAGTCTTTAACGGCTTTTTGAATGTGCTCTTCTGTCGCATCTACCACATTAGGTGTGTAGCGCTTAAGTAATAAGCCATAGCCTAAATCGGCTTTTAAGGTGTCAAATTTAGCAATATTTTGTGGGGTATCGTCACCGCTTCTTAGTTTTTCAAGGTACTCGTATGCAATCATGCCGTTACGAATACGCACTTCGTGTTTTTTCTCTAAATCAGAAATACCAATTACTTGCTCATCTAAAGAGCGTGTCGCAATTAAACCCAGTGCGTAAGGGATTTTTACCGCCGCGTGGGTTACTTGTTCGTCCGAATCAGGAAAACCAATAGCTGTAAATGCAGCAGGGGCCTCTTCTGTATGCCACTCAGCTTCTATTGTTGCTAGTTTTACTTTTTGAACTTCGCCGACTTCGTAGCCTGACTCGTCACCTAATAAAATTACACACAATATTGAAGCCAAACCAAAGCCCGATGCCACCGAGAACGAGCGCTTAGCAAAGGCTAAATCGCGGCCTTTTAATATGTACCAGCTACTAATACCCAACACAAACATAGAGGCTGCTACATAACCTGCCGATACAGTATGAATAAACTTAACTTGTGCTACAGGGTTAAATACAAGCTCTGCAAAGCTAGTCATTTCCATACGCATAGTTTGATAGTTAAATTCTGCCCCTACCGGATTTTGCATCCAACCATTAGCAATCAAAATCCAAAGCGCCGACATATTTGTACCCAGCGCCATTAAAAATGTTGCGCCTAAGTGTTGGCGTTTAGTTAACCTGTCCCAGCCTAAAAAGAACATACCCACAAAGGTCGATTCTAAAAAGAATGCCATTAAGCCTTCAATAGCGAGCGGCGCACCAAAAACATCACCCACATAATGTGAGTAATAAGACCAGTTAGTACCAAACTCAAACTCCATGGTTAGGCCCGTTGCCACACCAATTGCAAAGTTAATACCAAACAACTTACCCCAAAACTTAGTCATATCGCGGTATATTTCGCGGCCGGTCATAACATAAACCGATTCCATAATGACTAAGATCCAGGTCATACCTATGGTTAAAGGTACGAATAAGAAATGGAAGAGTGCGGTAACAGCAAACTGTAATCGCGATAGATCCACAAAGGTTTCATCTATCATTTTTAGCTCCTTGAGGGTGACGGGTTAACAAGGCAATACAAAATTGGCAAAGTTAGACTTAATGAACTTTCAGTAATTACTGAAAGTTCGTAATATTATTTACGCTTGTACAATTTTTGTCAATATATATATTAGGAAAAGTTAATATATATTACACATGCTACATCAGTATTAAAAACAAACAATGTTTAGGTGTAATTTAAGCTATAAAAGGTGGTTAATTTAAAGCGTTTAACCAAACACTAAAACACGGTAAACTAACCCTTATGAACGCCTGGTTTACTTGTGAAATAAAATCAAATGAATAAAGAGAAAAAACAACTACGTATTGGTATTGTGGCAGGTGAACTGTCGGGCGATATTTTAGGTGAAGGCTTAATTAAAGCGCTTAAAGTACATTTCCCTGATGCTATTTTTGAAGGGATTGCTGGGCCAAAAATGCAGGCGCAAGGCTGTAAAACACTTTACGATATGGATGAGCTATCGGTAATGGGGCTTGTTGAAGTATTAGGACGCCTGCCTCGATTACTTAAAATACGCAAACAGCTCGTACAGCATTTTGTTGATAACCCACCCGATGTATTTATTGGAATAGACGCCCCCGATTTTAACCTACGCGTTGAAAAACCATTAAAAGAGGCAGGCATTAAAACTATTCAATACGTGAGCCCATCAGTGTGGGCATGGCGTGAAAAACGCATTCATACAATAAGTGCTGCTACTAACTTAGTGCTTGCATTATTACCGTTTGAAAAAGAATTCTACGATAAGCACCAAGTACCTTGTACATTTGTAGGGCACACATTAGCTGACGATATAGCCCTTGAGCACGACGACAGCCAAGCACGTGCAGAACTAGGTTTAAGCCTTGATGACAAAGTACTTGCGTTACTACCAGGTAGCCGAGGCTCTGAAGTAGGCTTATTAAGCGAAACCTATATAAAAACAGCTGCGCAGTTACAAGCGCAAAACCCAGACCTTAAAATTGTGGTGCCACTGGTAAACGAAAAGCGCAAAGCGCAGTTTACTGATATTTTAAATGCCACAGCACCTAGCCTTAATATTAGTTTGCTAGATGGGCAATCAAAACTCGCTATGCAAGCGGCAGACGCCATATTACTTGCATCGGGCACCGCGACACTTGAAGGCATGCTCTATAAAAAGCCAATGGTGGTGGGTTATAAAATAAAGCCGATGAGTTATTGGATTTTTAAAACCTTATTTACCTTTAATATTAAGTATTTTTCACTGCCTAACTTATTAGCCGATGAAGAGCTTGTGCCTGAATTTTTACAAAGCGAATGTAACGTAGCCAATTTAACAGGTGCACTTACGCCTATGCTAAATACCGATAACAAAGAATTAAAAGCACGCTTTTTAGCTATTCACGAAAAAATTAGATTAAATGCCAGCAAACAAGCAGCTAATGCTGTGGCGGAGTTAATAAATGCAAATTGAACGACCTAACGTAACCTTAATTGCCGGTGTAGACGAAGTAGGGCGCGGCCCGCTTGTAGGTGATGTTGTTACCGCTGCGGTAATACTCGACCCTACTAAACCTATTGCAGGTTTAGCTGACTCTAAAAAGCTAACAGACAAAAAGCGCCAAGCACTTGCTTTAGAAATAAAAGAAAAAGCACTGTGTTACGCATATGGCCGTTGTAGCCCAACTGAAATTGACGAGTTAAATATTTTACAGGCCACCATGCTTGCTATGAGTCGCGCGGTTGAGGGGCTAAGCACACAGCCTGAATTTGTATTTATAGATGGTAATCGTTTACCTAAGTTAACTATGCCCGCGCAAGCTGTTGTTAAGGGCGATAGCCTAGTGGCCGAAATATCAGCGGCGTCTATTTTAGCTAAAGTAGCGCGTGATGATGAAATGATTGAACTCGATGCACGCTATCCACAATATGGATTTGCAGGGCACAAAGGTTACCCAACGAAAGCGCACTTTGCAGCACTTGAGCAATATGGCGCAATAGATGAGCACCGTAAAAGCTTTAAACCTGTGCAGCGCGTATTAATGCAAGCTAAGGGTGAGGCGTAAACCATGGCTGCACCAGAGTTTGTACATTTAAGGGTTCACTCAGACTTTTCGATGGTTGATGGCCTGGCCAAAACCAAGCTAATAGTCGCTAAAGCGCAAGAGCTTGAGATGCCAGCGCTTGCTATTACCGACCAAATGAACTTTTGTGGTTTAGTGCGGTTTTATGGCGCCACGCACAATGCGGGTATAAAGCCGATTGTGGGTGCTGATTTTTGGCTACGTAGCCCTGAATTTTCAGATGAACCATGTCGTATAACTATTTTAGCGAAAGACAACGACGGTTATAAAAATATAACTTTATTAATATCTGAAGCGTATCAGCGGGGGCATGTATTTCATCGCCCGGTGATTGACCGTGAATGGCTAGTAAATCACAAAGAAGGATTAATTATTCTCTCGGGCGCTAAAGATGGCGATTTAGGTAAAGCGCTTTTAAAAGGCAACCCGGGCGTTATTGAATCTGTTGTTAGCTTTTACAAGCAGCACTTTAGTGATCATTACTATTTAGAGCTTGTACGAACTAACCGCCCGCTCGAAGAAGACTACCTGCACATGGCAGTAGAGCTTGTCGCTAAAGAACAGTTACCGGTTGTAGCCACTAACGAAGTGGTATTTTTAAAGCCTGAGAACTTTGAAGCGCACGAAATCCGAGTGGCCATTTTTGATGGCTACACCCTTGATGATAAACGCCGCCCTAAACGATTTTCACAAGAACAATACCTAAAAACGCCTGAGCAAATGGCTGAGCTTTTTAGCGATATTCCAGAGGCGCTACAAAATACCGTAGAAATAGCCAAGCGCTGTAATGTAACGGTGCAATTAGGGACTTACTTTTTACCAGATTACCCTACTGGTTCACTAAAAATTGAAGACTTTTTAGTTAAAGTTTCAGAAGACGGCCTTGAAGAGCGACTACAGTTTTTATTCCCAGATGAAGAAGATAGAAAAGTAAAACGCGTTGAATACGACGAACGTTTAGCAATAGAGCTTGGCGTAATTAACCAAATGGGTTTTCCGGGTTACTTCTTAATCGTAATGGAGTTCATTCAGTGGAGTAAAGATAACAATATACCGGTAGGCCCTGGGCGTGGTTCAGGTGCAGGCTCGTTAGTAGCATACGCACTTAAAATTACCGACCTCGACCCGCTTGAATTTGATTTACTCTTTGAGCGATTCTTAAACCCTGAACGTGTATCAATGCCCGATTTCGACGTCGATTTTTGTATGGACAGGCGCGATGAAGTAATTGATCACGTATCGGCATTGTATGGCCGTGATGCGGTATCGCAAATTATCACCTTTGGTACCATGGCGGCAAAAGCGGTAATTCGCGATGTAGGGCGTGTACTTGGTCATCCGTATGGGTTTGTTGATCGTATTTCGAAGATGATCCCAGGCGATCCAGGTATGACCCTTGCCAAAGCCTTTGAAGTAGAGCCGCGCTTGCAAGAAGCATACGATGGCGACTCTGAGGTAAAAGATTTAATCGACATGTGCCGCATCCTCGAAGGGTGTACACGTAACGCAGGTAAACATGCGGGTGGCGTAGTAATATCGCCAACCACTATTACCGACTTTGCTGCACTTTATTGCGATGACGAAGGTAAATTTCCGGTTACCCAGTTTGATAAAAACGACGTAGAAACCGCAGGCCTTGTTAAGTTCGATTTCTTGGGTTTACGTACCTTGACCATTTTGCAGTGGGCTGTGGATATGACCAACGTGCGAATGCAGCGCGAAGGTAAGGACCCAGTTGATATAAATACCATCCCACTGGATGATAAAAAAAGTATAGAGCTATTACTGCGCGCCGAAACAACGGCAGTGTTTCAGCTAGAGTCGCGCGGCATGAAAGACTTAGTACGTCGCCTTAAGCCCGATTGTTTTGAAGATATGATTGCACTCGTGGCCTTGTTTCGTCCAGGTCCACTGCAATCAGGCATGGTAGATAACTTTATCGACCGAAAACTCGGCCGAGAAGAAATCTCATACCCCGATGCGCAGTATCAGCACGAAAGCTTAAAACCAATACTCGATCCTACTTACGGCATTATTTTGTATCAAGAACAAGTAATGCAAATAGCGCAGGTACTAGCAGGCTATACGCTTGGTGGCGCCGATATGTTACGCCGTGCAATGGGTAAGAAAAAACCCGAAGAGATGGCAAAACAGCGTTCAACGTTTGAAGATGGCGCCCGAAATAACGGCATTGACGGCGAGCTAGCCATTAAAATCTTCGACTTGGTAGAAAAGTTCGCAGGTTATGGTTTTAATAAATCTCACTCAGCGGCATACGCATTAGTATCGTATCAAACGCTGTGGATGAAAACGCACCACCCAGCTGAGTTTATGGCTGCGGTAATGTCGGCCGATATGGATAACACCGACAAAATAGTAATTTTGGTAGATGAATGTGAAAACATGAAACTTACCTTATTACCGCCAGATGTAAACGCTGGTGAGTTTAAGTTTACGGTAAACCTGCGAGGCGAAATTGTTTACGGTATAGGCGCAATTAAAGGCGTAGGTGAAGCGCCGGTAGATGCTATTTTAGAAGCACGCGCAAAAGGCGGCCCATTTAAAGACTTATTTGATTTTTGTGCCCGTGTAGATTTAAAACGCTTAAATAAACGTGTTACCGAAAAATTAATTTATGCCGGTGCACTTGATCAGCTCGGTCCAGAAAAAACCCAAGCAGGGCGTGCCACTTTACTGGCAAGTTTAAAAGATGCCATGCGTGCAGCCGATCAGCACAACAAGGCAGAGCAGCTTGGGCAAAGCGATTTATTTGGTTTATTAGCCACCGAGCCTGATGAAGTAGAACAAGCCTTTATTAAAGCCACGGGTCTTACAGATAATCAATGGCTTGAAGGTGAAAAGGATACACTAGGCCTTTATTTAACAGGGCATCCGATAAATCAGTACCGAAAAGAACTTAGGTATTATACCAGCGGTAAGCTGGTGGATTTACAGCCAACTAATCGTGATGTACTCTCTACAGCGGCTGGTTTAGTTATTTCAGCGAGAACCTTAATTAATAAAAAAGGAAATCGTTGGGGGTTAATAACTTTAGATGACAAGAGCGCCCGTATTGATGTACGCTTGTTTCCAGAACAGTTCGAAATGTACCAAGAAATGCTTCAAGTTAACAATATCTTGGTAATATCTGGACAGGTCAGCTTTGATAACTTCTCCGGTGGCATTACAATGACCGCCAGAGAAATAAACACCATTGCTCAAGCGCGTGAAAAACGTATTAAGGCGATTAAAATGACGCTGAACATGGTGCAAATCGAGGCAGGTTTCTTCGATAAATTACAAAAAGTACTCGAACCTTATAAAATGGGAACGTGTCCGATCAAGGTTTATTACCAACGCCCCGATGCGTTGGCGCAATTAACCCTAGGGATCGAATGGTGTGTTACGCCGAGCGACGACTTAATTCATAAGTTATCACTCATGGCGGCACAAGATGTAGAACTAGAATTTAACTGATTAGGTAGTTTAGAGCATGAGCCTCAATTATCTTGATTTTGAGCTTCCGATTGCAGAATTAGAAGCAAAAATTGAAGAATTACAAAGTATAAGCCGCGCTGGCGAATTAGACCTTGAGTTAGAAGAGGAAGTCAGCAAATTAAAAGAAAAAAGTGCTAAGCAAAAAGAGGAAATATTCTCAAATTTAGGCGCTTGGCAAGTATCGCAGTTAGCGCGTCATCCGTTGCGTCCTTACACTCGAGATTATATCGAGCGCATTTTCACGGAATTTGACGAGTTTGCAGGCGATCGTACTTTTGCTAACGATCCGGCTATTTTAGGCGGTGTTGCACGTTTAGATGGCGAACCAGTAATGGTTATTGGCCAACAAAAAGGTCGCGATACAGCTGAAAAAATTAAGCGCAACTTTGGTATGCCAAAGCCTGAAGGTTACCGTAAAGCATTACGCTTAATGGAAATGGCTGAGCGTTTTAAAATGCCAATTATGACCTTTATCGACACGCCTGGTGCTTATCCTGGTGTTGGCGCTGAAGAGCGCGGTCAGTCTGAAGCAATTGCACGTAACCTAAAAGTAATGGCGGCGCTTAAAGTGCCCACTATTTGTACGGTTATTGGTGAAGGCGGTTCAGGTGGTGCATTAGCGATTGGTGTTGGCGACAGAGTTAACATGTTGCAATACAGCACTTACTCGGTAATTTCGCCTGAAGGCTGTGCATCTATTTTATGGAAAAGCGCAGACAAAGCACCACTAGCAGCAGAAGCTATGGGTGTAACGGCAGAGCGTGTTAAAGAGCTTGATTTGATCAGCAACTTAGTTGACGAGCCTTTAGGTGGCGCACATCGTAATTACGATGCTATGGCGCGTAACTTAAAAACGCGTTTAAAACGTGATTTAGCAGACTTACAAGCGCTTTCTCTTGAAGACATGCTTGATCAACGTTACAAACGTTTAATGTCGTTTGGTTACTGCTAATAAAGTAGCTATTACATTAAATGTTAAAAAAAGCCGCTTATGCGGCTTTTTTGTTTTAAAATACTACCAACACAAATTTTATAGCGTATTGCATGCAATCATCAGCCATTTATCAACAAGTTAAACATTCACTTGAGCACTTTTTTAAGCAACAACAGTATAATTTTACTGTGGCGCTTTCGGGTGGGGTTGATTCTGTTGTATTGCTGCATGTAATGCACTTGCTAAGGCAAGAAATACCAACATTAAATGTAAGTGCTATATATGTAAATCATGGTTTAAGCCAATACGCACAAGACTGGCAACAGTTTTGCCAAACAGTGTGTACCAAACTTAACGTACCTTTTAACGCAGCTGCCGTGCATATAGAGCAAAAAACACGTACAAGCCTTGAAGCGCAGGCTCGCGATGAGCGTTATAAAGCACTTGATGAACTAAGCGCACCTGAAAGTGTTATTTTATTAGGCCAGCATTTAAACGATCAAATAGAAACGTTTTTACTGCGCTTAAAGCGTGGCTCGGGCCTAAAAGGCTTAGGTGCTATGCAGCAAACTCGCACTCTTAATAGTGGACGTGTATGTTTTAGGCCGCTTATAAATGTAACGCGTAGTAATATTGAAGCCTTTGCCGCCGAGTTTAATATTAGCCATATTACTGATGACTCAAATACGGATGAGCGCTTTGAACGTAATTTTTTACGCGCAAGTGTAGTGCCCATACTTGCAGAGCGCTTTAATGGTTTTGAGCACTGTGCAGGGCGAAGTATAAGCTTATTGCAAAAGCAGCAAGCGCTTCTTGATGAATACACTCAAATTGATTTAAGCCAAAGTTTAAATGACCAGCAAGCATTGTGTATTAGCCAAATAATTCACTATAGCGAGGTGCGAATGGCAAATGTTGTTCGTGCTTGGCTTGAGTTATTTACTCAAATTATGCCCTCGCAAAAACAGTTGTCGCAAATAATAAACCAAGCTATTAATGCTCAAACCGATTCGCAGATGCAGATTGATTTAACTGATGGGCAAATACGTCGTCACCAAGGATATTTGTACTTTGTAATGCCGAGTAAACCATTAAGCAGTGAGCTTTTAATTGCAGATGAACTAACACTTAGTGATGGCCGTTTATTATTAAAACAAAGTGGTAAAGGTGTACGTGAGCCATTTGATAATGAGCAAGTAAGCGTGCAATTTAATTGTAATAGTGCTCGTATAAAGCCTTTAAAAAAACCAGGTAGTAACACGCTAAAACATTGGTTTAAAGATGCAAAAGTAGCGCCTTGGCTGAGAGCGCAGGTGCCATTAATATTTTATAACGATGAGTTAGTGCAAGCAGTGGGTTATTTTGTAAGTGAAAAACATAAAGATGAAAACGGTATTATTTGGGAGTGTAAATAAATGAGTGAGCAGCCGCACGTAGGGTTGTCGTTAGTTAACAAAGCGCCAATGGGCATGTTAATAACAGCTTTAATTGCTGTTATAGCTAATGTATTGCTAGAGCTAAACATAATTACTTTAGGTTATGCTGTTGCCGGTGGTGTGATATCCGCGGCTTTATTGCTTGCGTATTGGTTAGGTAAAGGTGGGCTGTTTTTTATTTTAGGCGTAAGCTTACCACTGGTTTTAGTGCTATTTACTCCGCTTGCGAGTATTACCGCATTACTTAATTTAGTGAGCGGCTTCTTTTTTGGCTTTTGTGCTGCGTTGTGTATTTATAAATTGGTGAGTGCAAAGTTTTAAGATTGGAATTTTAGCAATAAAAAAGCCTAGCGGGGGAAGCTAGGCTTTTTTATTCAATGCAGTTAAGTAAATACTAATATGCTTTTGCGCAGTTGCGTCCAGATGCTTTTGCTTTGTATAGACCTTTATCGGCTCTAGCAAATATTTCGTTTTCGCAATCTTGGCTGCTTGCCAAAGAAAAGCCAATACTGGTTGTTACTTTGTATTGAGACATTAAAGGCGATTTTCTTACTAGGCGCATAATACGCTCAGCAATTACTTTATTGGTCGTAAATTCAGGGTCTTCAATAAGTAATGCAAACTCATCTCCACCAAATCTAAACACCGAATCAGTGCCTCTTATGCTGCTACATAATACTTTTGCGAACTCCTTGAGCATGTCGTCACCTACTTTATGGCCAAAGTTATCATTAACTTGCTTAAAGTTATCTAAATCAAGCAGCATAAGGCTAAATGGGCGTTGATAACGGCGGCAGTTTTCGAGCTTTTGAAGCAAAAAGTCATTAAATTGACTACGGTTATTTAAACCCGTTAATGCATCTTTTGTAGCAAGTTTTAACACACGACTATACATCATTGCGTTACGAAGCGGATAAACGAGTGCCGAATGTAAAGTGCGTAATTTACTTTCTATCGCTGCATTTAGCTTAAATTGGCTAAAGTAAATTAACTGGCCTAAGCGCTCTTTACCAATAGATAAGTCAAATATATAAGGCGTAGTATTAGTGTTGCTATCTGATGTTTGTGCAGTGCCTAGCGTTGATTGAAACTGCAGCCCAGAAAAATTGAGCAATTGCTTAGCAAATCTTGCATAAATAGCTAAAACATCTTCAATAACTAAGCTTGTTTGTAACTCAGTAACTAGATCATGCGTTACCGCAGATTCATTAACTTGTGTGTGCTCAGCTGAAAACGGCAAAAAGTCGCCGCGACCAGATACACGTTGTGTCAAAATATGGACGTTTTCCATTAAAATCTCCCCCGAGGGTGTTGCTTTGCAGTAACTAAGCGATTTTTATGCCATATTTTAAAATTGCTTGATAAACATATGGTTGCTATATTTAGAGTACATTCCTTAGTTTAATTGACGCCGGAGCCCAAATTTGCAAAGTATAAATGCTCAAATTTTTGGCTTGTTAGTAGCGGCAGTGCTTTTTGTGTGGTTTTTTAAGCGCATTGGGTTGCCACCTATTTTAGCGTACCTAGCAACAGGCGTTTTAGCGGGCAGCCATGGCATTGGTTGGCTTGCCCAATCGCATGAAATTGAATTTGTAGCAGAACTAGGCATTGTATTTTTACTATTTAGCTTGGGATTAGAGTTTTCTATTTCGCGGCTAATGGCAATGCGCAACCTCGTATTTGGGCTTGGCTCCTTGCAAGTGGGCGTTACCAGCTTACTCTTCATTATAATCTTATATTGTTTAGACTTCTCCTTACTTACCAGTTTTACCATTGGCACAATAATGGCCCTTTCTTCAACGGCTGTAGTGGTAAAGCTATTAAAAGAAACCGGTGAATTAAACCAACGCCGCGGGCAACTTGCCGTAGGTGTGTTGCTGTTTCAAGATATAGCTGTAGTCCCTTTACTTATTATTCTTCCGTTGTTTGCCTCAAGTGGCTCGCAAAGTATTGGCTGGGCATTAGCCTTTGCTTTAACTAAAGGGGCATTTGTATGTGTTTTATTGTGGGCAATTGGCAAGTGGGTGCTACCTAAAGTATTTAACGAAATAGCCCAAGTACGTACCGATGAGCTATTTGTACTGACCACTATTTTGGTTGCACTGTTTGCTGGGTTATTAACTTATATGTTTGGCCTATCTATGGCCTTAGGGGCTTTTTTAGCGGGTATGATGTTAGGCGAGAGTCATTACAGGCACCAATTAGAAGCCGATATAAGACCATTTCGCGATATTTTGATGGGGCTGTTTTTTGTAACCGTTGGTATGCAGCTCGACATTTTATTTGTACTTAACCACAGTTTACTTATTATTGGTGCCTTACTTGGCTTATTAATATTAAAAATTACCGTGGTTGCGCTCAGTGCTCGGCTTATGCATGAGCGAAACCAAGACTCCTTAGCGTGTGGCATTATGCTTTGGCAAATGGGAGAGTTTGGCTTTGTGTTAATTGCCCTTGCTGGGCAGCACCAGTTATTAAGCTCTGAACAGGCTTCGTTTTTAATTGCACTTGGCGTGTTATCTATGGCAATAACGCCATTTTTAATTGATAAAACGCCCTTTATTTTAAACAAATTAGGCATTTTAGAGCACCCAAGTATGACTTGGGAAAGTGAGCCACAAAGCAGTACGCTGTATAACGATCATGTTGTTATTTGTGGTTTTTCTCGGGTTGGGCAAACTATAGCGCGGTTTTTAAAGCCCGAGGCCATAGATTACGTAGCAATAGAAAGTAACCCTATTTTGGTTCAAGAAGGTAAAGCCGCTGGTGAGCCTGTAATCTTTGGCTATGTTAAGCAAAAAGATATTTTAAAATGTGCAGGCGTAGAACGTGCGCGTTTAGTTATTATTACCTTTACAGAGCTTGAGCACGCACAAGTAGTTATAGATGCCATAAAACAGCTCGCCCCCAATGTAAAAATACTGATAAGAACCCGTGACGACAGCCAGCTAGATTACTTAAAAGAGTTAGGTGTAACAGAAGTTGTACCTGAGTCACTAGAGGCGAGCTTAATGCTTGTCTCGCATGTTTTATCTATGTCGGGCGTACCCATGACACGCATTGTACGCCGAGTGAGTAAAGAACGTAGAAACCGTTACCCGTTAATGCAAAGCTTTTACGCGGGCTACTTTAAAGACAGTGAAGAAATCTCAACTGACCGTTTAGAATATTTACATGTGGTTGCACTACCGCCGCAAGCCTTTGCAGTTAATAAAGTTATAGAAGAGTTAAATTTAGCTAAACGCCGAGTAATAGTTAAAGCACTGCGCAGAGAAGGGCAAGAAATAGATACGCCCGATGAGCAAACAACGCTTTACGCTAACGATGTACTCGTACTACAAGGTAAACCAAGGAGGGTAGAGCGGGTAGAGCACTACCTGCTCGATGGAATAGAATGACGTGTCTGTTTAGGCTTAATCTAGTTCTAAAAACTTGCGTATCTCCGGTAATTTTTTCATACCGTCTTCAAAGCCTATTTGCATTAAATGCTGGGTGTAGCGTTTTTCAAATAATAGATAGCTAGTTAAGCTCGATTGTGAATGCTTTTTAACACCGATTGTACGCAGTAGTACTTTAATAGCCCATGGCATGTCGTTGTAATATTGCGCGGCAATGGCATTAAAGTTTTGCGATGGATTAATTACAAACGTATCAATTTGCTTAAGCTCTTGGTGTTTATCGCGAGCGGGTAGTAGCCCTAAAGTGCGATTAATACGGTCTAAACGCTCTAAATCCGATTGCATGGTGTCGGTAAAAACACTATCGAGTAAATGCCCAGCAACAGCCGAAAGGCCCGGGTAATGAGGAGAATACCCCGGAGGATGAAGCTCTTTAGGTTGATCGACCCCAATAATAAATATTTTCTCTGCACCTAAATGAATAGATGGGCTTAAAGGCGAAAGCTGATGTATTGAGCCATCACCAAAATAATGGTTATAAATATTCACACTAGGAAACACCATAGGAATGGCGCTTGAGGCCATTAAATGCTCTACATTAATACGCGTTGCTTGGCCTTCGCGCTTAGCACGCTGCCACGATGTTTGTGTGTTTGACTGAAAAAACGCTACAGAATCGCCGGTCGTGTAACTAGAGGCCGTAATCGACAATGCATCTAGGTAATTACGGTGTAAATTACGCTCAATTCGGTGTAAATCTAAAATTTCGTTTAACAGCCCTCGCAAAGGGCGATTATTTAATAAGCTCGCAGGAGGATGGTTTATATGCTCAGACTGAAAGCTGGTTAAAATATTACGTGCAATATGGCCAAATACACTTAAAAAGTCGCTTTTATACACCATAGAGGTCGAAAAGTTTTTCCAAACCGACTCAAGTTTACGCACAGCTAAATGCGCACAAGAGGCATAACACGCTAAAGCGGCTGAGTTAATTGCTCCAGCTGAAGTGCCATTTATTACTCTAAACGGCAAAGGAGCAGTACGTGGCATACTATGCGCAAGGGCTTTTAAAACACCCACTTGATAAGCAGCTCGTGCGCCACCCCCTGTTAATAACAGAGCAATTTTTGGTTTTTCTGGATCGACTTGCTTGATTTTCATATTGGTGTTTAAACTGTTCAACGTCTTTACTTTATTTATTAACTGTAAGTCTTTAAGCTAGAAGAATCAAAGGATAACTGAGTTACTACGTATAGTAAGCTTACATTTATATTTGTAAGCTAAGATAGTTACAGTAATAGTTTTTACTCATAATGAATTTTTTCCATTCAGAGCACTCTGAGTGATAATGCATTTTAATTTTTATGGAGTTTGTATGTCAGATAAACCAGAAGCGTCAGATGTTCAAAAACGTCCGCCTAATAACAACTTTTTATTCGCCGTTATTATTTTAATTATTGTGGTGTGTGCTGCCGCATTTGTACTTTTAAAACCAAGTGACGAGCCACAAAAACGCACAGAGGTAGAGCAAGTACCAAAAGAGCAGCCAATGATGGAGCTTAAACCAGAAAATGACCCTGTTGTTGATGCACCATCGGTTATGCCAGAAAAACCAGAAAACCTAGAAGTGCCAGCACAGCGCCCAGTTGAGCCAGAGCCTGAAGTAGAGCCACTACCAACGCTTGATGAAAGTGACGACGTAGTAGTAGCAAAAATCGACGAATACCTAAGTGATTCAGTAATGAGCCTAATGGTAACCGACGACGTAATTCGCCGTGGCGTTGTATTTATAGATAACATAGCCAAAGGTAAAATTGCTAAAAAGCACACACCAGTAGTTAAGCCAGAAGAAGAGTTTAGTGTTAACGAAGGTGACATTTTAACAATCGACCCTAATAGCTACGAGCGTTACACCCCTTATGTAAAAGTGTTTACAAGTATGAGTGCAGCACAAGCTGTGCGTATGTACGAAGAATATAAACCACTTATAAATAATGCTTACAGTGAAATTGGCTACGGTGATGATGAGTTTAATCAAACGCTGGAAGATGCTATCGATCTATTACTCGATACGCCAGAACCTGAAGGTGACTTGCCGTTACTACGTGACTCGGTTACTTATCAGTATGCATTTTCTGAATGGGAGCAACTTCCTGCTGCACAAAAACAACTTTTACGCATGGGCCCAGAAAACATGAAAAAAGTAAAAGCAGCACTTCGCAATATAAAAGCGCAGTTAGAGAGCAATTAATACGCACTAAAACAGCTAAATATGCCGCGATTGTATATGAAGTATGCAATCGCACTTTCTTTTTTGATTATCCCTTGAATAACACAGTAAAAGTAGAGATAATCCCTCCCGCGCCAACCAAGGCCCTCAATGGTAGTCTTATTGGTCCTCTCGCAACACTAGCAGGCGAACCTGGTCAGGCCCGGAAGGGAGCAGCCACAGTTTGTGACGTGTGTGCCGAGATGTGGCTGGTAAGACTGCCACCCAAATTCCTCATTTGGGTGTTGTTTGAAGTATAAGTTGACATATTTGTACTAAAAGATGGCATAAATTAGAAGTATAAGGTGGCATAGTCTAGTATTTAACCTAATGGTTAGATGGTTGACTCACATGTACAGAAGAAAACTCAAACACTCCCGTGTAAAAAACCTCCATAAATTTGCTTGTCAAAAAAAAATAAATCTACCTGTTTAGTTGAATCCTCTTTAAAGTTTGATGCGTGTTTCCATTTTGAATTTTCAACATCAATAGTCGCATTTGAAGCACAACCATTAGGTTACGACACAAAGGACGCGTAAGCCAATTTAATCATACGGGTATCAATAACGCTAATTTCGTTTATAACTATGCGAACCAGCTTAAGTCAAAAACAGTTAGTAATAATAATTACCAGATTCAAATTCCAACTATTGGTGAGCAAGATTACTACACCAATGATTTAAACCAATACACGAGTGTTGGTGGTAAAAATTTAACCTATGATAATAACGGCAACTTAAAAAGTTATGATGGTTGGAGCTATAACTATAATGCGCATAACCGATTAACGTCTGCGTCTAAATCAGGTACCAGCTTAGCACTTGGCTATGATGCAACGGGGCGATTAAATTACTCAACACTCAATGGTACTAAAACAACCTTTTTATACGATGCAAACGAACTGGTTGCGGAATACAACAGCAGCGGTAGTCTATTACGTCGTTATGTTCATGGTATAGGCGAAGATGACCCGCTGGTGTGGTATGAAGGCAGTGGCACAGGCAACAAGCGCTATTTACACGCAGATGAGCGCGGCTCAATTATTAGTGAAACGAATGGCTCAGGTTCAATTGTCGCTACGCATAAGTATGGCCCATTTGGAGAGCCGATTAATACCAGCTTATCGCGTTTCCGTTACACTGGGCAAATCTTAATCCCAGGTACTAAGCTTTATCACTACAAAGCACGGGTTTACCACCCTGAATTAGGGCGTTTTATGCAGACTGATCCCATTGGCTATAAAGATGGGATGAATATGTATGCGTATGTAGGTAATGATCCTATTAATCATACTGACCCTACTGGTAAGTTTTTAAACTTCTTAGTTGGTGCTGCTATCGGTGGTGGTATTGATTTGGCTACACAGGTCTATAATTCTATGAGTGATGGTGCGAGTTTCGGTGATGCTCTTGCTGGCGCTGATTATGAGAGTGTTGCTATCTCCGCTGCTTTAGGTTCTGTTGGAGCGATGGGGACTCAGTTAGTTAAAGGTGGGGTAACTGGGGCAATTAAAGTAGGTAAAGAAACAGTTAACTTAACTACGAAGACAGAAAGAGTTATTGCAGGAGTTGATGGTGCTACTAAAGTGGCTGCTGTAGGAGCAATTCAAGCTGAAAGAAAAGGCGAAAGTCTAACGGAAGGCGCGGCTGTAAAGGTTGTTGATAGTATCACTAGCCCTGTGCCCGCTGGAACTATTGTTCAAAAAGGTATGGAATATATGAGTCAGCAGTCCGAGAGTACGCAGAGTTCCAATACATGTACAAACAAAGATGGAAGTTGTTAATGAGCAACGATAGTTATTTTTCAAAAAATTTGCTGAACAAGCAGGTGCTTGTTTCAGCAATATTAACTGCCTATAAAAACTTACTTTGGCCGTTGGTTGGAATAGGTTTACCAATTGTACTTTTTGGCTTAAATGGCTCACACTTTGAAAAAGCTGTATTTTTCATAGTTATCACAATAGGTTTGTTTATTCCTTATTTAATTCTTTGCTTTGTGATTCACAAAAGTTCGCTGAAAACAAAGGAGGATAAGGATAAATTTTACTCCCTCTCTCCTGTAGACAGAGGCAAGGTAATTGGCGATGAACTCTCTGGTTGGTGGTAATAAAACTTGAATCCAAAGCCTCGCTAGTCGCTGTCTCTTGATCACATTTCTAGATCAAGAGACTTGGCTAGCTCATAACCTTCAAGTGTAATGGTCTAATGAAACTGAACAGGTAACAAGCGCTATTTACATGCAGATGAACATGGCTCAATTATTAGTGAAACGAATGGCTCAGGTTCAATAATAGCAACACATAAGTATGGCCCATTTGGAGAGCCGATTAATACCAGCTCATCGCGTTTTAGATATACAGGGCAAATCTTAATCCCAGGTACTAAGCTTTATCACTACAAAGCACGGGTTTACCACCCTGAATTAGGGCGTTTTATGCAAACCGACCCTATCGGCTACGAAGACGGCATGAACTGGTACGCGTATGTGGGAAATGATCCAGTCAATGCTACGGATCCGACGGGGAAAAACTCTTATAATCCGAAATCATTGATGATTACCCCTGAACAAAACAGAGCCTTAAGACAAGCAACAACTCTAAGTGCGGGACCTGCTATCGGAGCGAAGATTGGCATAAAAACACCCAATGCTACAGCAACGTTTGGTGGCGAAGCTTCTATGACTGTTCAAAATGGGGACCACGGTCCTGAAAATGTTACAACAATTGAAGTGTTAGCCAATATAGATTCAAATGTTGCTAGTGCTAAAGCGCAGCTATTTAAGGTAGAAGAAAAATCCGATAGTCGTACAGGTGTGCCTAAAGTGACTTCTGTCACTAAAGAAGGACCTAAATTAACTGTGCAAATAAAATCAGGAAATGTATCCTTGAACAATGAAAATAAATTAAAAGTTGAAGTTACTTTAGGGTTTTTTAAATTGGCGGCAGAAGTTAACTTGGATAAACTAAATGAAAAACACTAACTTTTCGGTGAAAAATGTCGGCTCACTATGGCGCAATTCTATAATTTTATTTGTTTTAGCAGTTTTAACGTTTCTAGTTACGGCGTCAGTGTTTGATGAGTCCTACAGAATACTACACTTGGCTGTATACGTAACGCAAATTGGGGCATTTATAGCTCTTTTGATTATGCCCTTAGTAGCTAGCGTTATTAGGAAAAAAAGCTTTTTTATAACAGTTTTAGTCTTAATTTTATTTAATGCTATAGGGAGTATTTTTCTGTATTTCTATTTTAGAAAAGAAATGAAGCAGTAGAACAATCAGGGTCAGTTTTTGCATTTCTTTGCCTGAAGTGTTCTGCCAGTAAGTTTGGCTGCTGATACTTTTAAGGATTGGCATGAAGAAACTATTACATTTACAGTTGTAGATGAGAATGGCGTAGAAGAGTCTATTACTACAACAGAAGAACACCCATTTTATGTAGATAACCTAGGTTGGTTAGCGGCTGGTAATGTTGAAGTAGGCACTATTGTTTCTGGACCAAAGTTTAAAAACGATATTACTATTGCATCTATACAAGTTAACGAAAAACCACAATATGCTTATAATTTTACTGTAGACATCGATCACACATATTTGTTGGTAAAACAAATATGTGGGTACACAATGCCTGTGACTTTTCGAAGGTTCCCAAGACTCCAACAGGAAGAGGCTCTGTTGCTCCCGGTGACAGAGATCCTAAAAGAACATACTCTAGGGGGAAACTAATGAAATGTTGCAAGGTCAAGGTGGCAAATGTGCTGGTTGTGGTGAGACTAAGCCTTTAAGTGAAGTCGATGGTCACCATAAACAGCGTCACGCAGATGGTGGCCCAACAACTAAAGAAAATGGTGCTGCACTTTGCAAAGACTGTCATAAAGAAGTACATGCGAAAGAGAAGTAGATTAAATGAATGAAAATGATGCATTAAATACGATAGGTAATGCTATCAAGAGTCACGGCCATTTTGTGTATACCATAAGTGGGGGAAGTTCACCGCGCTTTTTATATAGCATAGGGCTGCATGAAAAACTTGGTGTGGAGCTACTTTTTGCCGGGGGAGCTTATTTCTCGGCTCAATTAGCTAAAAATATAGTAGATTGTGCAGCGAAATACTTGATGAACAACCCTAGTGCATCCTCAGTTAATGTGGAAAACATAAGTGGAAGCTTTGAACTGAAAAAAGCAGGTGAATCTTGGTCTAACAATTTGCCATTAGGTGCTATCGACTATTATAAAGCAGACAAAATTTCTTTGATGCAGATAATACCACCAAAGCAATTAATGACAATCGATGTTCCGAATTGTGATTTACCTATGAACGACACAAATAATAGAGTGTGGTCTTGGTTTGATCGTAGTTACCCAAGTGGGTTACCTAAAAATTGTTCAGCAGTGACAAATTTAGAGGCCCTAAAGGGAGCCGTTGTAACTGAGGCAATGAGGTGGGAAGTTGATCAATGGGAGCTATTTTCAGGGGCAGGTCCGGATGTGAAAAAAGAGGATACAAGAGTCATTCCGCTGAGTACACTTGTATTGTATGACCCCACATTAGATCTGGTAATGAAGCTTAAAGAAGGAAAAGGGCTTTGGCGCAACGAGGATATGATGTGGAACAACTGGAACTGATTTAAATAATAATTAATAAAATCTTTTGAATCCAAAGCCTCATAGCCGAGACTTTTTTAATGCATCTATCTATACGCAATGTAATAGCCGGTTTGTATATAAAAGGAATTAACATGATGATGGAGAAACTGCATTAAACTATGCCGAAACAGGGTCGTTGAATTTAGGAAGCGCAGTTACTGACGCAGCTGTAGGAATTGTAAACCCGGCTAAAACATTACAAAAATCAACGACCAAAAGCTAAGGGACTGTAGATTTATGCCAAAGTTAAGTCAAATAGAACTTTATCTTGACGGTAATTATTCGAAAGAAGATAAAAAGATATTTCTCTTTAAGTCTCGCTGCTTGTGTAATTTCTGGGAAAGGGAAGTGAGCAAACTTAAGTTTACCTCTAAATATTCACGAATAAATGTTTATGTGACTGATGGCAGTACAGAGGTGCGGGTACAGGCAATGAAGGTTGTGCCATTCCTCGAAGTTGTAGTTAATTACCCAATAGAACAAATAAGTCATTTAGATGATATTCAACTACAACAGCATTACATGAGAATATTAGAGAAAGCTTTGTCGGCTGCTGTATCTGCTATGCCAATACCTCTTGAAAAAAGCTTGGATATATTGAGACGATTCGAAGCAAGCAATTATGAGAATGAATGGGTTCAATCTGAGAGAGTGTGGGCCAAGAAATCAATAAAATCTAAAGTGATTGCTGAACTCTCAATGCAAGAATTTAAATTGATACAATTTGTTTATGTGGATTGCAAATTAGCAGGACAAATCATTATAGCTAAAACTCAACCAAGAGAGCTCTTGTTTAATGGCTTTCTAGGAGAGCTTTCTATATCGAAAAGCGATATTCTTGAATATAAAAAAGGAAAGAATATTTTATCACAGTTCGATCTTAAATCAGCTAAGTTTATTTAAATATTTTCGACCAACACTAATAATGAAAAAATTTACTTTATATAGTAGCTAAGTATTGAACTTTCAGTTACTTCTTATAATTTTACGTATCAGTATATACTTTAACTATCAAATCAAATCCAGTTGTCTTTGGTTTGATAGTTAATGTGCTAATTAAGCTGGGTGTTATTTTTTTAATTAAAAATCGGCTTGGTTGTTGAAGCCTTTAATCCCCCTCCAAAAATTTTTTTAAGCAAAATCAGTCGACATACTTGCTAGATACTTTATGCCATTTTAAACTTCATTATTATGTCAATTTATATAGTGCCGCTGTCGCTCAATGAAATCGAATGTGGCTATGTCAATTTACACTTCAAACAACATTGGGTGTATATCTCTAACTCCTTAATATTTATGTTCTTTCACTAAATTAATCCATAATACCTAATAGTTTCCGGCTCCTTTTCTCGCTAGACAACTTTTAACTTGTACGCAATAATGTAGCAATTATATTAATTTAACACTGCGTGTTAACAAAGTGCCCCAAGGTTGGTTTAATGCCTCAAAGAAGTAAGTGGACACTCGCTGTTTTATTAGGGTTGCTAGGGGGTTTAGTTAACCTCTCGCCGTTATATTTTTTCGACAGTTCTGAGTTTTTATTTGGGCAAGTATTTGTATTATGTAGCTTAGTGTTTATTGGGCTGCGTTATGCGTGCTTAAGCCTTGCGATCGTATCTGGCTTTTTACTTTATAGGTGGGGGCATTGCTGGCCGAGTATTGTTTATTTACTCGAGCTTTTTTGGCTTTACACTTTTTGTTTACGCCGCTCTAAACCCATACTCCCTCTTGGTACTGTTTTTTGGCTGTTAGTTGGTTTACCTATAATTTGGGGAATAGGGCAGTTTCTTATTGGTCTGCCATGGTTAACGCTAGTTGTTGCAATATCAAAGTACCTCATAAATGCGTTAATTAGCTTAGCTTTAGTTGATTTATTTAGTGTATTTGTACCCCACGCCAGCCGTGCCTATCAGGGCAGGCCTCTTGCTCGCATTCTTAGCTATGTTGTAAGCGTTATTATTATATTGGTTATACTGCTTACCAGTGTAATTTTAGTGAACGATCACCACTCTCGGTTAGAGTATGAGGTAGACGCCCAGCTTGAAGAAAAAGCCAAATATATAAGCACTCAATTAAGTGATTATTTAACGTTTCATAAAAATGCCATTGTAATGAGTAGCGACGCCATAAGCGCGGGCACTGATAGTGAGCAGCAGTTAAAAAGGCTAATGAATCTATTTCCAGGGTTTGCTACAAGCTTGTATGCAAACCCTAGCGGCTTTGTTGAAATAACGTCGCCTAATAACCTTATAGCGGGGTTAACTAAGGCGCAGCGTAATGTCACTGATCGCGAGTACTTTAATCAGGCTAAGCAGTATCCTCTTGGTTATAGCGGTGGTGTGTTTCAAGGGCGAGGGCTTGGCAATGAGGCCATTGTTGCGCTGTCGGCACCTATTTATCGTGATGGTGAGTTTTTCGGCGTAGTAGAGGGGTCGTTAAAGCTTGGACGATTAGAACAGTTTATTCCTAATCTATTTGAAAACACTGGTGAATTAGTTGTACTGGATGATAAACAAAAAGTGGTTTTTAGCTCGCTTGAGCAGTTTAAAATATTAACCGACTTTAACGAAGATGGTTTTAATGCGCGTAATATGGGCGATAAAAATTTATTTCGTTCCAATAATAACGAGGTTTACCATAGCTCTAAATATGTTAATCCGCAGAGCAAATGGCAAGTAATCACTTTTTATAATCGTAAACATTTGAGTATGGCTGTAGCCAAAGCATGGCTGCCAAGTATCTTGCTAGGCGCTATGCTAATTATTATGGTGGTGCTGTTTGTACGCCAACTTGCAAATTTATTAGTGCAGCCAATCAGTGGTTTAACTAATTTAATGCAAAGCTTTAATAAATCAAAAAAACAGACTTTTAATACAGATTCAAGTTGGCAAGAAGTACTGCAACTTCAGCAGCAGTTTGAAATGCTCGCCACTGCGCTGCAGCATTCAATAGAAAACCTGCAAGCGTCAAATATAAAAAACCAAGACCTAAACAAACAACTCAGTGAGTTTAACCAGCAGCTAGAAAAACAAGTTGCTGAGCAAACCAATAAGCTTAAGCAAGCAGTAGAGCGTGCTAATTTAGCTAATGTGGCTAAATCGCAGTTTTTAGCAAATATGAGTCATGAACTACGCACCCCAATGAACGGTATTTTGGGCATGGGTGAGGTATTGCTGCGTGATAGTTCGTTAACCGACGAGCAAAGAGATCTTTTAGATACGCAACAAAAAAGTGCTCAAAACTTATTGAAAATCTTAAACGATATTTTAGATTTTTCTAAAATTGAGGCTAATGCAATGCAAATTAGCCCGCGTCCTACAAATTTAGCGCCTTTTATCGAAAATATTAAATCGTTGTTTTCACCCATTGTAAGCTCTGACGACGTGCAGTTTATAGTTCAGTGCAGTAACACCTTGCCAGATTGTATTAACGTAGATGATTTACGCTTAAACCAAGTAATTATTAATTTATTATCTAACGCGTATAAGTTTACTGAGCGCGGGTTTGTACGTTTATCGTTTGATTACAGTGGCCAGCAGTTATTTGTAAGTGTGTCTGATAGCGGGATAGGCATAGCAAAAGATCAGCAATCGTTATTGTTTAGCGAGTTTACACAAGCTGATGTAGGTGTTGCACGTAAATACGGTGGTACCGGGCTTGGTTTGGCCATTAGCCAAGGGTTAATTAAAAAAATGCAGGGTGAAATATCTTTAAATAGTCAGCCCGGTAAAGGCAGCATGCTTAAGTTTTACATTAATGCGCCTAAAGCTGAGTTTATAAAGCCCACAGCTGCAGTACAGTCGCAATCAGTACCTAACCTTGGTAGCAAAAAATTACTCTTAGTGGAAGATAACCCCATAAACCGCCAAGTAATTGCAAAAATGTTAGAGCCAACTCATGTACAACTTACAATGGCTAACGATGGAATTGAAGCGTTAAAAGTGCTTAAGGGTAATACCTTTGACTTAATTTTAATGGATTGCCAAATGCCAAATATGGATGGTTACGAATGTACCCAAACCATACGTGCTAACGAAGTAAACACTAAGGCACATGTGCCCATTATTGCAATTACCGCTAATGCCTACGAAGATGATAAACAGCGCTGTTTAAGTGTAGGTATGGATGACTTTGTATCTAAACCTGTAAGCACACAAGGTTTGTACGAAGTAATCGCTAGGGTGATAAACGCGCATTAGCTTAGCGTTTATCACCACAACAAATTTTAGATAAAATCGAGCGTAAGTAATAAGCGTTGCTCGTTTTCAGCCTCCGGGGGGGAGCGATGTACAAGCCCTGCACCTTCGTTTTCATCCCAGTACTCGCCTTTAAGCAGGGCAACATCGCCTTGCTGGAGTTGATTAATATTATTTAGGCTTTTAAATAAACCAGACTCTTCATCGGGTTTACCTAAATTACCAGTACCTAGCTTTGAGCGGTTTACATCGCTGTGATTTAACCACTGTGTAGCAACACCTTGATAGGTAGTAACTAGCCGGCACGGAATTTTGTCTACATGAAAACGCGGGCACATAGGTTTATCTAATATTTTTAGCCTTAAACCGGCGCGTTTTAAATCAAACAGGCAGCAAAACATTTCAACCAACAGTGCGATATCTTCACACAGAGCTTTAACTTCATCGCGGTTATTATCTTCTGGCTTAAGCGCTTTTATTAATTGATCAAACGCATCATCGGGCGATACCGCAAGTTCAAGTGGCTTTAAAGCATTTGCGCTAATGAGTGTATTAACTGCATTTGTTAATGTTTGCTCAAGGTCTCTTTGCCAAATAACAATGTTAGTGTCTTGGTTATAAATTTGTGGCAATACATTGGCGTCACACTCTTTAGCTGCTTTTCGGTACAGCGTTTCCGCAGGCTTTATTTGCGCAGTTATTGGGGCTAGGGCATTCATTACTCTTCCTCCCAAATAGGAAACGGGTCGTTATAGGTTCTCCAAAAGTCTTTACCTTTAAGTACGGCATCTTCTGGGAGAAGGCAGTCATCAAGCGCTTTAATCATGGCTTTTTTATCTAACGACTGACCAATAAAAACAAGCTCTTGGCGCATGTCACCAAAGGGCTCTACCCATTTACTGTTTATATCAGCAAGTAGTTCGGGCTCTGTGGGCCAGTCTTTTTTAGGTATTGCTTTATAAAACATGCCTGCAAACCCGTAATGAGCTATACCGCCAGCTTGGCTCCACTGTGCGCAAAATAAAGGGCGCGTTGCGAGCCAAAAATACCCTTTAGAACGAATGAGCTTGCCAAATTGCTCGGTGTTGTGCAAAAAGTTATAAAACTTTTCTGGGTCAAATGGGCGGCGCGCAGTGTAATTAAAGCTGCTAATACCATACTCTTCGGTTTCGGGAATATGTTCACCACGCATTTCTTTAAGCCAACCCGGTGCGTGTTGGGCACGTTCAAAATTAAATAAACCGGTGTTTAGCACTTCGTTAATATTAATATGGCCGTTTGAAATAGGAATAATGTTAGCTTGAGTATTGAGCGTATTTAAAATGGCAGTGAGTCTATTTAATTCATCGTTTGTAATTAAATCAGTTTTACTAATTAAAATAACATCGGCAAATTCAACTTGGTCAACAAGTAAGTCGGCTACGCTTCGCTCGTCGTCTTCTCCTGATGATTCGCCGGTATCTTGTAAATCATTTGCTTGTTCGTAGTCGTTTAAAAAGTTAACCGCGTCAACCACTGTTACCATGGTATCGAGGGTGGCAACATCACCAAGTGAAACACCGTTTTCATCAGCAAAAGTGAATGTTTCGGCAACGGGGAGGGGTTCAGATATACCGGTTGATTCAATAACGAGGTAATCAAAACGCCCATCTTTGGCAAGTTTGCCCACTTCAACAAGTAAATCTTCTCGTAGGGTGCAGCAAATACAACCGTTGCTCATTTCGACTAGTTTTTCGTTACTGTGATTGAGCGATACACCACTTTTAATAGTGGCGGCATCGATATTTATATCGCTCATATCGTTTACTATAACGGCGACTTTTTTACCTTGTCTGTTATTAATAATATGGCTAAGTACAGTGGTTTTACCAGCCCCCAAAAAGCCTGATAACACTGTGACGGACAGTTTATTTATCATTTAATAATCTTACTAAATTACAATTTTGGGTATGTTATATTATATCAATTGTGTATTCCAGTAATGCTAATTAATTTATTCATAGCTGAGCTGCCAATTTAGTGTGTTGCTTAAATACTCTTCATTCGAAAAATAAGGATGAATATGAAATTATTTACATTGCACATGTTAATGATAGTCGTTATCATTCGCGGTGTTTTATACACCTCTTTTCAGGATCAACATGTTTAACCAAAAATACTTGGCGCTTAGTATTGCTGCGTCTTTTTCTGCTTTTTCTAATGTGGCATTTGCCGAGCAAAATAACGATATTGAAAAAATAGAAGTAACAGGCCGCGCTCAGCAGTTTTACCTAGAAACCGAAAGTAAAATTGGTACTAAAACGGATTTAGATCTTATTAAATTACCGCAATCTGCGCAGGTATTAACCGAGCAACTTATTATTGACCAAGCCGCGCGCGACATTACCGATTTATACCGCTCAATAGCAGGGGTAAGTGAGTACAGTTATTCAGGCGTTACTTTTCGTGGTTTTAGAGACGATGCCAATGTATTTTACGATGGCGTACGTGGCGATCCGTACTCGGGCTTTGGTGTACCGCAATTATTTAATGTAGCGCGTGTAGAAGTATTAAAAGGCCCAGCCTCTGCGTTATATGGTGGTGGTGAGCCAGGCGGTATGATCAACTATGTGACTAAAAAGCCTTCGTACACGCAAAGCAAAGAGCTAAAGCTAACGCTTGGCAATTACAACACACGTGGTGCATCACTTGATATGACCGGCGGTTTAACCGACACCATGGCGTATCGTGTAGGTGGTTATTACGAGGAGCAAGACAGCTTTCGTAATAATGCAGATTCAAAAAACACCGAGTTTACCGGTGGTTTATTATTTGATTTAACAGATTCAACCACACTAACCACAAGTGTTGACTACATCAAACAAGACTTAGGCGGTAACCGTTTACGTGGTGTACCGGTAGATGACAACGGTAATTTTTTAGTTGACCCAAGTTACAACGCAAACGAAGCATTTGACTACCAAAACATGGAAGCGTTAGTGCTGCAAGCCGAGCTAAAGCATTACTTTAATGATGATTTTTCGGTAAGTAGCACGCTGCGTTACATGGATAACGAACGCGACCAAGCCTACCATGAGTCGCAAAGCTGGGTAGATGTAAACGGCGATGGTGAAGCAAACATTGATGATGAAACCATTAAACGCGAATACCGTAATCAATACCGCGCAAACGAAGAAACAAGCTTAACCACCGACTTTGTTTATAGCTTTGAGCAAGGCCAATTAGCACACCAAGTATTGTTTGGTGGCGACTACCACATAGTCGATACCGAGTACGATTACTTACGTGCCCGCTATGAAGCAGACGGCGTGGCTAACTTAAACATATTTGACTTAAATTACGGCGAAACCGACCCAAGTACTTATAACCTTACCGACATGAACCGCGATGGTGTTGATACTGACCGTTTTGGCCTATACGTACAAGATGTTGTAAGCATTAACGAGCAATGGACCGTGATTGCCGGCTTGCGCTATGATTATTTTAAAGAGCTAAACAAAGAAACCGGTTACAGTTACTCAGATAACGATGTAACCCCGCGCGTGGCTGTTACATACCAACCCGTTGAAAACACATCGGTATACATAAATTACTCAGAAAGCTTTAACCCAGCATCATCGGGTGACCAAGAAGATGTAGAAGGCGAGGGCAACTTAACGCCAGAAACCGGTAAACAAACCGAAATTGGTATGAAAAACAAATGGCTTAATGGCAAAATTATGAGCACCTTTGCTATTTACCAAATTAATAAAGAAAACGTAGTAATGAGCAACCCTGACGACACTGGCGCGGGTGATGGCATTGCAGCACTTTTAAATATTGGTGAGGTAGAAAGCCGTGGGTTTGAAACAACGCTGGTGGGCGATTTAACCGAGCACTGGACGCTAACTGCTAACTACGCATATAACGATACACTGGTTGTTGAGGGTGTAACGGGCGATACTATTTCAAGCACCTACGGTGATGGCTCTCGCTTTGCTAATGCCCCGCGCCACCAAGCTGGTTTATGGTCGCGTTTTGCGCTTGATAGCATCGACTCGTCTATAGCATTTGGCGCAAATTACGTAAGCGAGCAAATAAGCCAAGACGGCCAAAAAGTTAAACCCTTTACCGTATTCGACATGAGCTGGAGTACCCGCTTTGACGATGTGTTATTAAGTGTAAATATCAATAATCTATTCGATAAAGAATACGCAGTAAGTGGCTTTAGTGAGCGTAACGGTCACTTCCCGGGCAGCCCGCGTGAAATAGTAGGCCAAGTAACCTATAAATTTTAAAGCACGTAAGTAAACGGCTATCTATGCTTTATTACACAGCATAAAAGCGCGTAACTATACATGTAGTAAAATAATTAAACCGAGGTAGGCGCATGCT
This sequence comes from Pseudoalteromonas carrageenovora IAM 12662, assembly GCF_900239935.1. Taxonomy (NCBI): domain Bacteria; kingdom Pseudomonadati; phylum Pseudomonadota; class Gammaproteobacteria; order Alteromonadales; family Pseudoalteromonadaceae; genus Pseudoalteromonas; species Pseudoalteromonas carrageenovora. The sequence goes on along the minus strand of NZ_LT965928.1, from coordinate 2,416,231 downwards.
TACCTCGGTTTTTTAATGTTCAGCGTTATTAAAATTAGCCGCTTCTTGCGATGTATTAATGGCTGTAATAGGGAAGGGGATCACAATACCTTCTTGGTTATAGCGTTTATGCAGCGCTTTAATAAAAGCAGATTTAACCCAAAATCGATTAAAGTACTCTTTTGCGCGCAGCATTACGGTAAAATTAATACTTGAGTTATCAAAGGTGTGATACACCACAAAGGTATTGTAATCATCAACACCCCATTCATGGTCAATTAGTACTTGGCGAGCAACTTCAAGTGTTACTTGTTCTACAAACTCTAAGTCTGAGCTGTAATGAACGCTTACATCAACAGGTACACTCAGCTCTTTTTCTGGGTAAAAGTAATTAATAATACGCGATTTAGAAAGCTGACTATTAGGAATAATAATCATATTATTTGGCAGCATTTTAACCCACGTAGAGCGCCAACCAATTTTTTCTACAAAGCCTTGCTCCTTTGACTCAAGCTCAATAAAATCCCCCACACGTATGGGTTTATCTATAACAAGCTGTACGCCCGAAAAAAAGTTTTCAAGGGTGGGTTGCAGGGCGAGTGCCACAGCAAGCGAGGTAATACCCAATGAGGCAATAATAGGTGTAATAGAAATACCTAAAGTCCCCATTAAAACTAAAATACCAACCGATAAAACGCTAACCCTAATAACGCCTTTAATAATACTTTGCGAATTAAAAATTACCGCCGATTCTTTGCTGTAGTAATTAATAGTGCCAATAAAAAAACGGTCAAAAAATAAAATAATGGCCACTAAACCCAAAATAATATTAATGGTCGAAAACGAAATAAAGTGCGCTATAGACTCATTTTTTATTAAAAGGCCTTGCTCTATAATGGTGAGAAGCACAATTATTGTGCAAAGAGTGAGCGGTTTAGAAATTGACTCTATAAATAAGCTGTCAAAAATAAACTTAGTATGAGAGGTCCATTTTTTGAGCCAGTACATTATAAAAAAGCGGATACAAAACAAGGCTATAGTTAACGTAACTAAGCAAATAGCAATAACAGCCCAAGGCTGCTCTGTTAGGTTATAAAGCGTATTAACAGACATTACAGATCCCTTTTTTAAAAACTTAAAGGGTAAAGCAGCAAGTTATGTACCTAAGCTAATAGTTAGGTTAAGTAAGTAAATAGGGGTTAATTAAATGGGTTTAAACTGGCAAGCCTATACCTGCCAGTTTTAATGAAGGACAAATAGTTAAATTTATACTTTTTTAGCTATCCACATACCGCCAAGTACGGCTGCAAAAAATAACCAAAACTCCATTTTAAGTGAGGTAAGTTGTACAAGGCCAGGGCCTGGGCATATGCCGCTTAATCCCCAGCCCAAACCAAACAATACCGAGCCAGTTATTAGTCGAGGGCTAATGTTTTTAACATCGCTTAAAGTAAACGTTTCACCTAGTAGTGGTTTATCTTTTTTAGCAACCCAAAACCACGCAAGCATCATTATTCCCATAGCCACAGCCATTACAATAATTAAACTGCCATCCCAGTGGTTTTGAAAATTTAAAAAGTTAAGTACCTTGTCAGGGTTTGTCATACCACTAATGATAAGCCCTAAGCCAAATATAAATCCTAAAATAACATGAATTACTGCTGTCATTTTTTTACCCTACTAGGTTTGCTGTAATTATAGCCACAGCCATAAATGTACATGTTGAAACCCAAGAACGGGTAGAAAAACGCGACATACCACATACGCCATGGCCACTTGTGCAGCCGTTAGCTAAAGAGGTGCCCATACCAACAAGTAGCCCAGCTATAACAATAAGCACCGGTGATAAGCTCAGCTCACCTTCTAATAAAGACGGCGCAAATATACGCACTGAAATACCGGCCAATAATAGCCCTATAATAAAGTATAATTTCCAACGCGACTCAGACGTTTGCTTATTAAAAACAGATTTAACAAGGCCTGATATACCGGCTATTTTTCCGTATAAAACCAGTAATAGTGCGCACGCTATTCCTATTAAAGCCCCCCCTATAGCTGCCGCTATTGGCGTAAACTCTGTAACCATTTTATATTCCCCAAACAACCGACACACCTAGGCCTGATTGCTCCATCTCAATTGATATTTGTTGGTTTGGCGCTAAGTAGTTAGCACCCGATACCTTTTTAGCTGGCGAGTAAAAAGCCATTGCATTTAATTGTATCGAGTTACTAAAAGAATGGCTAAAACCAGTAGTAAAGTGCCACTCTTGTACACCTGGCGCTAAAATATTAAGTAAAACGTTTGATGAAGGAATAGGTTGCTCTGTATACGAAATACCAAAGCGAATTTTTTGTTTTGCTGTACGCTGCCATTGATAACCCAGCTTATAAATGTTCATATCGTCCCAACCAAAACCTGCCCCCGCATCGGCACCCAGTGGAGCTGACATTGGTATGACTCCCACTGTCAAGTTAAACGCACTGATCCCTGCCTAACTTTTTTAAGCCATAATTACTTTAGCTCGAATTAGAGCGAGTTAATACATAAGATGAAGCAAGTAATTTCGTCGGTTATCTTGCTGATATTCGTTGGTTATTACTATTTCTAGCAACAGAGCAGACCTTACTTATTCCGTCGTGGCACCTGTCTTCAGTCTATGTTCGTGGTTCAATGCAGCGTTAGCTGCATTGCCATCCTAATGCCGTCGGTGGTTGTGCCACACCCGATGCTTGATCCCATGCATTAACTCTAATTCGTTTATCATGCGGGTACTCTTGCCAATCTAAGTTTTGCGTTCACTGGCGTAAGTACCACTTCTTTTGCAATGGCCCATATGTACGCAATCATTTCTCGGGCAATTGCGGTGACAACAAGGTTGTAGTGTTTCCCTTTGGCTATCATTTTTTTATAGCGCTTGCAGAGCCTAAGTTGTGCTTTCCACGCAATATCAATAATGTCCTTTGGTAAACCTTCTTGTCGTTTTTGCATATCTGTCGATATATTTGCCGCATACCGATAAGTGTGTGCACCTTCAACGAGAAGGCGTCTTGCTCGGCCGTTTCCGCATTTTGTGATAGCGCCAATATGGCGTTTGCCACCACTCGAGTGTTCACTGGGTACAAGACCGAGATAACTCATTAATTTACGGGGATGGTCGAAGCGCGATAAATCACCAAGCTCAGCCACAACGCCGGTGGCGACCAACAAGCGAACACCTCGCATTGCTTGTATTGCTTTAACAACGGGATAATAACGCCATTGATGGACGTGATGTGTTAGTTCATTGTCTAGTCTTTCAAGTCGGCTTATTCGCTCGGTAATTGTTTGTAAAAACTCTTGTAAGACAATGTGCTGCGCGGGATGTGGCAGCACAAGCTCAGTGAGCCAACGTAAATGTTTTTGTGACCAATTTGCGGTGCCTTTGTAATTAATATTATTGCGAAGCATCAACGCTTTTAATTGATATTTAGCATCTTTTAAATCTTCCATGGCTATTTCGCGTGCGCGAGATAAATCGCGTACGGCTTCATCTTCAGGCTCGGGAACATAGATAGGTGTTAAATCTTCAGATTTAAGTAATTTAGCGAGCTTAAGGGCATCACGTTTATCGGTTTTAATCTTCTCGCCTGGTTTTTTAGGAATAAGAGATGGGGCAACCACATAACAGCAATGGCCAAGGCTTGTGATTAATCTGTAAATCCAATAACCACAAGGGCCTGCTTCATAAACAAAGTGTAGCGTTGCGCCAGGGTATTTAGATTCAAACTGACGAACAAGCTTTTGAACGGCCACTTTGGAAGAAGAAAATCGACCAAGGTGAACAGGTTGAGAGCCTCTATGTTCTTCAATATAGGCGACTTCATTGAATTCTTTATGTGTATCAAGTCCGATAAAAAGTATGCTATGTTTGTTCATGTTAGCCTCTGCTGTTTAGTTAATTGGCAAACTAATTATGGCTCTGGCTTTGAATTAAGCTAACCCACGAAAAGCGGAGGCTAACACCGTGTGGGAGTCATTATGTCTAAATTACCAATAGGGTTAGCAATGCTGTTTACTTCACTGTAATTTATTTTTTGCCAATCAAATACAAGCTGGTTGTTTGGCGTAATTTTATAAGCTGCGCCAATTTGAAGTGAACTAGGTAAATCAAATCCACCTTGCTCTGCAAACAAACCTTTATAGCTATCAAACTCTTGCATAGATACTGATGAGCGGTAACTTGCTCCCCAGCTTAATGACGAGTTTATATCTTGGCTAATACCTAGCTGAATGCCCAAGCCTGTGCTGGTGTCGGTGCCATTATTTGTAAGGGCTTGTGGCGATTGCGAAAAAGGAGCAAAGTTTCCAAGGCCTGTAGCTTTAAACTGTTGCACTGCATAAATTGGCGATACACCAAGGCGTATTTGCTCGTTAAGTTTGTAGCTTATTGTTGGGCTAATAAACATTTGCTTTAAATCAACACCAGTAGTGCCAGCATAAAATGTGCCTTCAGGCTCTGAATCGGCGCTGTAGTCGGTGTTCATACCGCCATTACCATAAACTAATAAGCCAATACTTACTTTGTCATTATAGGGTTTGTCAAAGGGGTGTCTGCAATAGGTACAAAAAGACCTATTAATAAATTTTTGGGGATCCCTTATGCACAAGCACCTATTGCTAATTTACGTTGGCAAAAACCTAAAAGTGCAACGCCTTGGCAAGGCGTGCTTGATGCAACTCAATATGCCCCCGACTGTATGCAAGTTCCATTTATGGGTGACTTGGCGCCCTTAAAAGGCCCATTGAGTGAAGATTGCCTTTACTTAAATATATGGACACCAGCACAAGATGCTATTCGAAAGCGCCCTGTTATGGTGTGGATACATGGCGGAGGTTTTGTCAATGGCGGTTCGTCAGCGGCTATTTATAGTGGTCAGTCGTTTGCTGAGTCGGGTGTTGTATTTGTTAGTTTTAACTATAGGTTAGGGCGTTTTGGATTTTTTGCTCATCCTGAGTTGAGTGAGCAAAGCAAAAATACACCAGTTGGAAACTACGGCTTGATGGATCAAATTGCTGCATTAAAATGGGTTAAAAATAACATTACCCATTTTGGTGGGGATCCCAATAATGTAACTCTTTTTGGTGAGTCAGCGGGTGGACGCTCAGTAAATGTTCATATGTTATCGCCTCAATCTGAAGGGTTTTTTCATAAAGTAATTGTGCAATCAGGCGGAGGGAGAAGCGATTCAACAGAAACGGTCGTATACTTAAATAAAAAAGGCACTAGAGGTAACCTTTCAGCTGAAGATGCTGGTGTTCAATTTGCTAAAAGTGTGGGTATTAATACCAATGATAAAGAAGCACTCGCAAAACTACGTGCTTTGCCTGCAGAAAAGGTTCTAAGCGGGTTGAATATGATGAACGCAAATACGCCTACTTATAGCGGGCCGATGATTGACTCATCTATTGTATTAACAACTGACGAGGTGGGGTTTGCTCAAGGTCAACAAAAAAAAATTCCCTTATTTATTGGGAGCACTGATTTTGAATGGGGGTTTTTAAAAGACTATAATCCGCAAGGAGCTATTGCAATAGCCACAGAAACGCTCAAATCAGTGAACAATAGAGTACAGTTCACTAAAGCGTATTTGCCGTTTGTGCTAGCTAAAAACGGGGAGTTAAATTATCCACTGCTAGGCTCTATGATATTCGGTGATAAGCGTTTTGTAGAACCTGCGCGCTATATTGCAAGCAAGGCAAGTATGAATGATCAGCCTATATGGCTTTATCGCTTTAATTACGTTCCTAGTCAGTTAAAAGGCAAAGTTGATGGTGCATACCATGCTACTGAAATACCTTTTGTCTTTAATATACTAGAGCAAAACCTATCAGCATCGCAAAACGATTTTAAAGTTGCCAGTGCAATGCACACTGCATGGGTAAGGTTTGCTAAATACAGTGATCCGTCACCTAAGCAAGGCAGTGCTTGGCCTACCTACAATGCTAAAGATAATAGAATAATTGAATTTAACGAGAACGGAAGTGAGGTAAAACAGGACCCACTGGCGAATCGCTTGAATGAGATAACCAATCTAATTAGCCAATAAATATTCATGGAACCCGTGCTGATTGAATTAAAATCTACCAAATATGGGCTCTAATCACATTATTGCACTCAACGTTGGCCACTATATTTAGCAATAAATAATGAAACTATTGAATTTAATTAGTTCGAAGAAGCTAAGGAGGTAGATTGAAAATTGAGCGTTTGCACGAAATAACTAAGTACGTTAGCTGGTTGTATTCATTAATAAAGTAAGCCCATATGACACATGTCATATGGGCTTACTTTATTTTAAGGGAATTATTTAAATTTTTTCGTATGGCATTCCCACATATTGGATAGCCATAACTTTTTTACCTTCTTCATAATTTAGATGAAAATCAAGGTCGGATGCCATGAATCGTTTAAACGTTTTAGCCTCGTTTTCATTTATGTTGTTATCATCGTATTCATGTAGCATGTTTGACATCCACCATGAGAATCGCTCGGCATGCCATACTCTTTTTAATGCAATTTCGGAGTATTTTAATACTGCATTAGGCTCCTCACCATTGTATGTCTTATTTAGCAATTTGCTGAGAGTGGATACATCAGATGCTGCCAAATTAAGGCCCTTAGCGCCTGTGGGCGGTACAATATGAGCGGCATCACCAACTAAAAATAAGCGTCCATCCTGCATTGGTTCACATACAAAGCTACGAAGGGGGGGCGATGCTTTTTTCGATACTGGGACCGCTAATCAGCCTGTTAGCAGCGTCTTCAGGTAAGCGTTTTTTAAGCTCAGCCCAAAATGCATCATCAGACCAATCTTCAACTTTATCAGTTAATGGCACCTGTAAATAATAACGTGAACGGGTTGAAGAGCGCATACTCGCTAAGGCAAAGCCTCGTTTAGTTTTACAGTAAATAAGCTCATCAGCAACAGGGGGGGTATCGCTGAGTAATCCAAGCCAACCAAATGGGTAAATGCGTTCAAATTCGTTACGTTTCTCTTTAGGGATAGATTGTCGAGTAACGCCATGAAAGCCATCGCATCCAGCAATATAATCACAGTCTAATTTATATTCAATACCATTTTTAGTAAACGTTACAAATGGGGAGTTTGAGTTTTGCTCATGAATGACAACATCACTAGACTCATAATAAGTTGTTGCACCTATGCTTTGGCGTGCTTGCATTAAATCACGGGTAACTTCTGTTTGCCCATAACACATAACTGTGCTGCCGTTTGTGAGTGCTTTTATATCTATGCGATGGCGTTTACCATAATGTGCTATTTCAAAGCCATCGTGAATGTGGCCTTCTTTTTTCATTCGCTCATCTACACCAGCTTCTGCAAGTAGGCTAACCAATCCTTGCTCTAAAATACCTGCGCGAATACGACCTAAAATATATTCGCTCGATGCGCGTTCTATAATTACGTTATCTATTCCCTTTTTAGCTAGAAGTTGACCGAGTAACAATCCAGAGGGCCCTGCGCCAATGATTGCTATTTTAGTTTTTAATGATTGCATTTTTATACTCGTTGAAAACATCGTGTTAGTTTATATTGCTCATTAGATAGAGCTTAAACCATTCACAATTGATGTTATCTGTTGTACTTTTGAGTCAAAGTTAACTTGAGTTAAAATTTACATGAAGAAAAACATTCCATTTTATGGCTTATACGGAGAGCCGTTTATTCGCCAAGAGCCCGGTGATGTGCATGTGGAAGATATCGCTTTTCGAAGTAGTGAACTGATGTGGGAGATATCACCACATCGCCATAATAAATTAGCACAAATTGTCATTGTATTTAATAACACTTGGACGGCAAGGTTAGATGAAAAAGAGTATCAACTTAATGGGGATTGGGGGGTAATTATTCCAGCAGGTGTTGTACATGGCTTTCATTTTAAACCACGGACACAAGGGTTTGTAATTTCAATAGACGACAGTTTTTTAATAAGCAATCATGATGAGACTAATCTCAACCAGTTGTTATTAAATCCATTAACGGTTGAGTTTGAAAATACAGCACGTTTAGCCCATTTGAATCACTATATAGAGCTACTCATGTACGAAATTAATTATAATGAATTAGGCACATCTATTGCCGTTGAGCAATTGCTAAAATTGATTTTATTAAATATTTATAGGCAAAAAAATACGACTCAGTTTACAAGTGGCGCCCGCAGTCGAGAAGCAGAAATAGTCTTTAACTTCAGAAGCTTAATTGAGCTAAATTATACATCGCATATGACTATTCCAGAATACGCTGAGAAACTACATATATCTACTTCAAAGTTAAACCGTATTTGTAAAAGCTTATTAAATGATTCTCCCAAAGCGATTGTTCACCAGCGTCTGATTACTGAGGCAAAGCGACGTTTAATCTATACTACACAAACAATCGACGAAATAGCACTTCATTTAGGGTTTAAAGATAGCGCGTATTTTTGCCGTTTTTTCAAGTTAGCCACTAGTACAACCCCAACATTATTCAAGCAACAGTCCAATACTAACTAACTTGATTGAAGTGTACGGGTATGGTTTTTAATTATTGTTAAAAAACGCGATTGCATTTGGGTAGGTTGCCAATCTTTTCGTATCGTCAGTCCTATACTACGGTCAGTATCGGGCAGTGTCATCGGGCATATAGCTAAAATCCCCGATTGGACTTCTACTTCAACTTGTTTGGCTGGTAACAAGGCCGCTCGCGAACTGTTTAATAAAATACCACGCACAGCAACTTGCGAACTACACTCTATTACATGGTTCGGTGGGGGCAGGCCTCGGCTAACAAATATGCTACTAAAAACCTGCCACGCGGGGGTACTTTTGTTTGGTGCTACCCATTCTAGTTGCTGCAGTTCTTTCGTTGAAATTGTTTGGCGACTTGCTAAAGGATGTTGAGCATTCACTACAATACAAAGTTGATCTTTAAATAATGGAATTTGTTCAATATCACTATGTTGAACTGGGATGCGTAATGCACCGACAATAATGTCAATTTCACCATGAAGTAAGTTAGCTAGCTGCTCTTGGTATGGACCATCTATAATACTTAGCTGTGCATCAGGGAATTCATTATTCAAAGCAATAATACTCAATGGCACAATAGCTGAGCGTGCCAATGGTAAACTACCCACTTTTAGAGAACCATCCATTTGCCCATTGAACTCCCTCATTTCATAAATACCTTGACGTAATTCAGAGAAAAATAGCTTTGCAAAGCGATTAAGCAAGTTTGCCGTCCACGTCGGTTCAATGCCCGTAGGAGAGCGCACTGCTAGCTCCTTTTGACACAGTTGCTCTAAATCTTTGATGCTACGATGCAAGGTAGGTTGTGACAAATTGAGCTTATTAGCTGCGGCGGTGTAGCTTTTCATTTGAACTAAATTTATGAGCGCTTCTAGCTGCTTTGAAGTGACAGAGCGATTAAAGCCATCTTGCTTATTTCTACTATTAAAAATGATTCTCGAAAATTCATCTAAATACTCAAATGCACGTTCAACTCGGTTTAAGAAAAATAAACCACTAGGCGTTGGTGTCATCCCCGAGTGGCTGCGAACAAATAGGGGTTGATTAAGTTCGTCCTCAAGTTTTTTAATGCCTTGAGTGAGTGCTGATTGGGTTAAGTGAACAGCATTGGCTGCTTTGCTTAACGACTTCAAGTTCTTAATATGCAAGGATATTAGTAAGTGTCTATTATTAAATTTCATTTTTATTTAGCTATTTCATCAACGCATAGTTAATTGCACTATAGAAAAAATTAATGATCTTTAACAGCTTTTTAAAGTTCTTTGTATAGCTCTCTTGAATATACTCGTTGCATCAACAACGTATAATTATAAATAAGGTGAGTAGTATGGCTGTGTGCATTACAGATATAGCGCGTCCTAATAAAGAGACGTTAGATAAATACCAAAATGCTGAAGTTGCAACAGTGCATGAGGCACAAGGTCGAGTTGGTTTATTAGCCAGCTATATGAAGCCTATTTATCGCTCAGCGCGAATTGCCGGCAGTGCAGTAACATGTGAAGTAGCTCCTGGCGACAACTGGATGATTCATGTAGCTGTAGAGCAATGTCAGCCAGGTGATGTACTTGTTGTTACACCTACAAGCGGGTGTATTGACGGTTTTTTTGGTGACTTGTTGGCAACTTCATTACAAGCGCGTGGCGTTAAAGGTTTAATTATAGATGGTGGTGTACGCGATATCGCAACACTGACTGAAATGGGCTTCCCGGTTTGGTCTAAAGATGTTTATGCGCAAGGTACAGTTAAAGAAACCATTGCAAATGTTAACGTAGCTGTTGTGTGCGCAGGGGCTTATATAAAACCTGGAGACATTATTATTGCTGATGATGACGGCGTCGTTGTTGTTGAGCAAAGCCGTGGTGAAGAAGTTCATGAAAAAGTACTAAAACGTGTTGCTAACGAAGAAGATAAGCGAAAGCGTTTAGCTTCGGGTGAGTTAGGTTTGGATATATATGCTATGCGCGAGCGTTTAGCAGCTAAAGGCTTAACTTACATAAAGCAGAATGAGGATAAGTAAATGCAAACGGCTATCCCTTGTTCAATTATGCGTGGTGGTACCTCTAAAGGGCTTTATTTTTTAGCCAGTGATCTTCCTAGTGATTCCTCAAAGCGCGATGAATTACTGTTACACATAATGGGTTCGCCTGATACAAGGCAAATTGATGGTTTAGGTGGTGCACATCCTCTCACCAGTAAAGTGGCTATTGTTGAAAAATCAACGCGTGCAAATACTGATGTGGATTACCTTTTTTTACAAGTTGTTGTTGATAAAGCAGTGGTGAGTGACACACAAAATTGTGGCAATTTACTCGCCGGTGTTGCGCCATTTGCAATTGAGCAGGGCTTAGTGAATGCAAATGAAAAAACAACCGATGTACGAATTCATATGCTTAATACTGCAGCCTCAGCTGTAGCTCGTGTTCAAACACCTAATGGTAAAGTAAGGTACAAAGGGGAGGCCGAAATAGACGGTGTACCAGGCTCAGCAGCGCCTATCACGCTCGACTTTCTAGATATAGCAGGTGCCAATTGTGGTGCACTTTTTCCTACGGGTAATGCCATAGATGAAATTAACGGTTATTCAATAACCTGTATTGATAACGGTATGCCAGTGGTTATTTTAGATGCTAGCGAGTTTGGTTTAGTGGGTGATGAATCGCCTAATATGCTCGAAGATAATGAAGATTTAAAACAAAAGGTTGAAGGCATTCGCTTAATTGCGGGTGAGAAGATGAATTTAGGGGATGTGACTAATAAAACGATTCCAAAAATGTCTTTAGTAAGCCCTGCAAAAAATGGTGGGGTAATTAACACTCGAACATTTATACCCCACCGTGTTCATGAGGCCATTGGGGTGTTAGGCAGTGTGAGCGTAGCAAGTGCATGTGTTTTAAAAGGTACAGTAGCCTATAGGTATGCTAACCAAAACTTTAGTGATGGGGAGTTTGATATCGTTGTTGAGCATCCAACGGGTCAGTTTACTGTTGAAATGCAGGTATCAGGTGTTACACAGCTGAGCACTTATAAAATACATCGCTCTGCGCTATTAAGAACCGCGCGGTTATTAATGGTCGGCTCCGCAATGGCTTGATCGCATATTAAAAGATAGTTTCAATAATACTCTTAGCAGGAGACACACAATGATAATAGATTGCCACGGCCATTACACAACAGCGCCAGAGCCATTACAACTTTTTAGAGAAGCGCAAATTAAAGCATTTAAAGAGGGAAGAGCACTCCCAGATGTTCCCCATATTTCAGACGATGAAATTCGCGAAAGTATTGAAAAAAATCAGTTAAAGTTGCTCGATGAACGCGGCCTAGACATGACTATTTTTTCACCTCGTGCATCGGCTATGGCGCATCACGTAGGTAATGAAGAGGTATCAAAACAATGGACCTCAGCGTGTAATGATTTGATAGCAAGGGTTGTTGACTTATACCCAACGCGTTTTATAGGAGTGTGCCAATTACCACAATCACCCGGTGTACCGATTGAAAATTCAGTTGTTGAGCTAGAGCGCTGTGTTAATGAATTAGGATTTGTTGGCTGTAATTTAAATCCTGACCCTTCTGGCGGTCATTGGACTTCAGCGCCGTTAACCGATCCAAGTTGGTTTCCACTTTATGAAAAAATGGTTGAGCTAGATGTTCCTGCAATGATCCATGTATCGGGCTCATGTAATCCAAATTTTCACGCAACAGGTGCGCACTATATGAATGCTGATACCACCGCATTTATGCAATTTTTGCAAGGTGACTTGTTTAAAGAGTTCCCTGATTTACGGTTTATTATACCTCATGGTGGTGGAGCTGTTCCCTATCATTGGGGGCGTTACCGAGGATTGGCTGATATGATGAAGCAGCCACCTTTAAATGAGCACGTAATGAAAAATGTGTATTTTGATACCTGCGTTTATCACCAACCGGGGATTGATTTATTAGTAGACGTTATTGATACTAAAAACATTTTATTTGGCTCTGAAATGATCGGGGCCGTGCGCGGTATTGATCCGCAAACAGGACACTATTTTGATGATACTAAACGTTACATTGACACATTAGAAATATCGGCAGCGGACAAAAAAGCGATATTTGAAGAAAATGCGCGTCGCGTATACCCACGTTTAGACGCCAAATTAAAAGGGTTGGGTTTATGAGTCAATTTGTAATGGATGCCGATTGGCTTCATTGGCATCAATCGCCATCACAACCTAGCTTTGAGTTACCCAAAGGGGCTGTTGATGCGCATTGTCATGTGTTTGGTCCTGGCAATGAGTTTGGTTTTGCACCCGAACGTAAATACACACCATGCGATGCATCAAAACAGCAGCTCTGGGATTTACGCGACTACTTAGGGTTTAGTCGAAATGTGATAGTGCAAGCAACCTGTCATGGAGCTGATAATAATGCGATGGTAGATGCGCTTTTGGCATCAAATGGTTTAGCACGTGGTGTTGCAACTATTAAAGAAGATATTAGCGACGCTGAGCTTGATAGATTGCATGCTGCAGGTGTTAGAGGTGTACGCTTTAATTTTGTTAAGCGGTTAGTTGATGCTTTGCCATTTGACTCGTTAAAACGCATTGCAGAACGAATAGTTAAACGTGATTGGCACATTGTTATTTATTTTGAAAGCCAAGATTTACCCGAGCTTTATGATTTTTTCACTAGTTTACCAACAATATTAGTTGTTGATCATATGGGGCGCCCAGATGTTACTAAATCTGTTGAAGGCGAAGACTTTGCGTTGTTTTTAAAGTTTATGCTCGAAAATGAAAATGTATGGTCTAAAGTAAGCTGCCCTGAACGAATTTCTATTGATGGTCCAAATAAAGGCTACCAAGATGTTGTTCCTTTTGCGCGTAAAGTCGTCGAAAGTTTTCCTGACCGTGTTTTATGGGGCACAGATTGGCCTCACCCAAATATGAAAAGCCACATGCCTGACGATGGTAAATTAGTGGACATGATCCCGCTGTTTGCCCCCACTACTGAATTACAGCAAAAGTTATTAATTGATAATCCAATGCGTTTGTATTGGTCAAAATAAGGAATATATATGGCTATTAATAAACCTTATAAAGAGGTGCCAGGTACCACTATATTTGACGCCGATATGGCGCGTTTAGGTTTTCACTTAAATCAATTTTGCATGTCGTTGATGAAGGCGCCAAATCGTGAAAGGTTTAAAGCAGGTCAGAAAGCCTACCTTGATGAGTGGCCAATGAGTGAAGCACAAAAAGAAGCGGTTATAGCACGTGATTACAACAAAATGATGAGCTTAGGCGGCAATATTTATTTCCTTGCAAAAATCTTTTCTAGCGACGGTATTAGTTTTCAAGCCGCAGCATCAACGATGACGGGTATGACACAAGACGAATACGCGCAAATGATGCTATCAGGGGGTCGTGTACCCGACAGCAGTAATACATTAAAAAAAGGAAGTTAATCATGGCCAAAATAAAAGCAGGTGTTGCAACATCACATGTTCCGGCTATTGGTGCCGCAATCGATAATGGCATAACTGATAATGAGTATTGGAAACCATTATTCGAGGGGTATGATTACGCTAAAGAATGGATAAAGGAGCAAAAGCCGGACGTTGTATTATTGGTATACAACGATCATGCAACCGCGTTTGACTCTAATTTAGTTCCTACCTTTGCGATTGCAACAGGTGAAGAGTTTAAACCAGCCGATGAAGGGTGGGGGCCACGTCCTGTACCCAATGTAAAAGGCTATCCTGAATTTGCATCACATATTGCTCAATCTGTTATTCAAGACGACTTTGACTTAACTGTTGTTAATACTCTAGATGTTGATCATGGCTTAACGGTCCCGTTATCGCTAATGTTTGGTCAGCCTGAAAATTGGCCGTGTAAAGTTATTCCTATTGCTGTCAATGTAGTACTTTATCCAACCCCATCTGGGCAGCGTTGTTACAATTTAGGTAAGGCCTTACGTAAAGCTGTAGAAAGCTTTGATGAAGACCTAAATGTACAAATTTGGGGGACGGGCGGCATGAGCCATCAATTACAGGGGCCACGTGCAGGTTTAATTAATAAAGAATTCGATAATGCCTTTTTAGATGACATTGTTGATGATGCTGAAAACTTAGCCCTAAAACCTCATCTTGAATACATTAACCTTGCTGGCTCTGAAGGGATTGAGCTTATTATGTGGCTTGTAATGCGTGGAGCGCTCAATGATGAGGTTGAATTAAAGAAGCGTCATTATCATGTACCCGCATCGAATACTGCTGTTGGTCATCTTGTTTTAGAAAATAAATAACCTGGAGAAATTTTATGAAAGTAATTGTTGTTGGACCAGGCGCATTTGGCATTAAGCACCTTGATGGTATTAAAAATATCGATGGTGTTGAAGTGGTTGCACTCGTTGGTCGTACGCCAGAAAAAACTCAAAAAGTGGCTGATGACTACGCCATACCACAAGTTTTTACGAGCTTAGACGATGCGCTTAAAATTGATGCCGATGCAGTGATTTTATGCACACCCACTCAGCAACACGCTGCGCAATCTATCCAATGTATGGAAGCGGGTAAGCATGTGCAAGTTGAAATCCCATTAGCAGATAGCTGGGAAGATTCATTAAAAGTAGTTGAGGTACAAAAGCGCACGGGGCTGACCTGTATGGTTGGGCATACTCGCCGCTTTAATCCATCTCATCAATGGGTTAATAATAAAATTTCGGCTAAAGAGTTTAATATTCAGCAAATGGATGTACAAACGTACTTTTTCCGTCGTAAAAATATTAATGCTAAAGGCGAGGCCCGGTCATGGACTGATCATCTTTTATGGCACCATGCTGCTCACACTGTTGATTTGTTTGCTTATCAAGCTGGCGCTAAAGTGGTTAAAGCTAATGCTATTCAGGGGCCAATTCACCCAGAGCTCGGTATTGCTTTAGATATGTCTATTCAATTATTAGCTGAAAATGGTGCAATTTGTACCCTATCATTATCGTTTAACAATGATGGGCCTTTAGGGACATTTTTTCGCTATATCGGTGACACAGGTACATATATAGCACGCTATGATGATTTAGTGGATGGCAAAGAAAATGCGATTGATGTCTCTAATGTTGACGTATCTATGAATGGCATTGAGCTACAAGATAGAGAGTTTTTTACTGCTATCAAAGATGGCCGAGAACCTAACTCGAGTGTTGATCAGGTACTTGATTGTTATCGTGTGCTTCACGACTTAGAGCAACAATTAAATAATCAATAATTAATCGCAAAGGAGGGGGTATGAATAAGCGTCAAATTAATGGTTATAGCGTTAATCCAATTGGGTTGGGGTGTATGAACTTGAGCCATGCCTATGGGCATCCTCCCTCAAATGAAGCTGCAATTAATTTATTACACGAGGCGATTGAGTTAGGTGTTGAACATTTTGATACTGCCGCTTTGTATGGATTTGGTAAAAATGAAGCCCTGCTGGGCAAAGCATTAAAACAGCACAGAGATAAAATTTTTTTGGCGAGCAAGTGTGGTATGGCCGGCGTTAATGGTAAACGCGTTATTGATGGGCGTCCTAAAACGCTTCGCTCAACAATAGAGTCGTCCTTAACTAGACTAAATACAGAAGTCCTAGATTTATATTACTTGCACCGTATGGATAAATCTGTACCGATTGAAGAGAGTGTTGGTGAGCTTTCGCGTTTAGTTACTGAAGGAAAAATTAAAGCAATTGGCTTATCTGAGGTATCAGCTGAGTCAATAATGCGAGCAAATAGCGTACACTCGATTGCAGCAGTGCAAACAGAGTATTCGTTATGGACGCGTAATCCTGAGATTGCAGTCCTTGAAACATGTAAACATATAGGGGCTGCTTTTATTGCATTTTCACCATTAGCCAGAGGCTTTTTAACTGATCAGGTTACCAGTCGAGAGGCACTAGTTGAAGGGGATATTAGACGTGGAATGCCGCGCTTTAACGAACCTCACTTTAGCAAAAATAAGCAATTGTTAAGTGCACTAAAATCTATTGCACAGAGCACACACTTAACACTGGCTCAATTGTGTTTAGCTTGGGTGCTTCATCAAGGTGAGCATGTACATGTTATTCCTGGCACACAGAATAGTGAACATTTAGCCGATAATGTAAGTGCTGAGAATATTGTACTGTCTGCAGAACAGTTAACGCAACTATCAGCTTTATTCTCACCATCTTCAGTTAGTGGTTCGCGTTATCCTGAATCAACTCAAGCAGAAATAGATACCGAAGAGTTTTAAATGTAGCAATTAAGGTCTTTCGGTTTGAGCTTATTACTAAATGATTTACTCACCCCGCTTTATGCGGGGATTTTAATTGCATCCGCTTTTTTTGGATCATTTATTACCGCCGCATTTGGTGCAGGAGGCGGGTTATTACTACTTCTTACAATGGCCTCAATGCTGCCTATGTCCATTGTTATTCCTGTTCATGGCCTAGTTCAGTTAGGCTCTAATGCGACTCGTGCAATAGCAACGTATAGATACATTGACCTAGATATGTTGGCTTATTTTTCAGTAGGGGGGCTGTTTGGTGCTGTGTTATCGACTACCGTATTAATACAAATAGCACTTGAGCCGATGAAAATTGTGTTGGCAATATTTATTTTTTATTTGTTGTGGGGTCCAAAGCCCAAATTTAGTGGCACATCACCAAGCGTGCGCCTTATTGCAGGGTTGAGTACTGCCTTTCTCTCTGTATTTGTTGGCGCTAGCGGCCCAATTGTAAGCAGTTATTTGTATACAAAAGAGTATGAAAAATTAAAATTTACGGCAACATTTTCAAGCTGTATGGCACTTCAGCATGTATTAAAAGCGGCGGTTTTTAGCGTTGTTGGATTTGCTTTTCTTGATTGGCTGCCTTTAATTTTTTGTATGGTTATTAGTGGTGTGTTCGGAACGTTTGTAGGTTTACATGTATTAAATAAAACTCATGGAGCTAACTTTAGAAAGGGATTACGACTTATCTTGAGCTTTTTATCCCTGCATTTGATATGGCAAGGCGTCCGTTATTTTTATAATTAGTTGGGATAAGGTAAATAATACCCCCTCGCTGTCACTCATTTTCAGCGAAGGGGTATTAACAACCTAGTTAACTTAAAATCGGGTCAGTTATATTGCTTTAGCTAAAGCAATATGGGAGTCGCGCATAATTGCAGAGTGCTCAGCTTTGTCGCCTCCTTCTATTTCAATTTGAGCAAGCCGACCCGAGTTTTCAACAACAAGCTTACAACGCTCCCAACGGCGCTCTTTAAAGGCGCTAAGTGCTTGTTCCAAGTGAGCATGATTAGTTAGTTCATCAGCCAGTACAATAGCATCTTCAATACCTATACATGCACCCGACGCTAAATGGGGTGTTGTTGCATGTACTGCATCGCCGATAAGGACGATTCGGTTTTTGTGCCATGCATCTTTAACTAATAGTCCTTCAAGCGGGCGGTAATCAATTTTAGAGTTTTCATTTAGATGAGCATGTATCTCTTGTACTACAGTAGCCGGAAATTTGGCAACAAGTGCTTTTAATAAAGGTAAAAAGTCTTTTGGTTCAATATAATTATTTTCAATTTTATCTTCAGTAACAAACATATACATTTCGTTTTTCGACATAGGGTTAACCCCTACTTTAATATGTTCGCCTACCCACATTACCGTGTTATCAATGCCTTCAAGGCGAGGCAGTACGGCTCGCCATACACCTTGGCCTACAAATTTAGGCTTTTCAGCTTCAGGGAATATGATTTGTCGTACTTTTGAGTACAAGCCATCAGCACCAATAATTAGGTCATATGTTTTTGTTGTGCCATCGGTAAAGGTTACTGTTGCCCCATTTTCGTCTTGTTCTATAGATGAAAATGTACAGCCAAGCCTAACATTGGCATTGGTTTGTTTCGTTTTATTTGCCAAAATTTGTGCAAGTGCTGGTCGCATTATAGCGCCCGCTTTTGGAATATTAGCATCAGCCATTAATGGCGTTGGTATATGGGCAAGGTGCAAACCATGCGGGGCATATATATCTAGCCCTTCATGGGCACTGCCTTTTGCTAAAAACTCTTCTAAAATTCCAAGTTGTTGAAAAGCTCGAATGGTGGCTCCGCCTAAACTGATCCCAGCCCCTTCTGCTCGCCAGTTAGGGTCAATTTCGACCAAATCGACAGCAATATTTTTTTTCTCAAGTTCGATGGCTGCTGACATACCAGAGAAGCCACCACCAATTATTAATACATTAGAAATACACGGGTTCATTTTAGAACTCCTTTATTGTTGTTATATCCACCCAAATTTCATTGTGTTGGCGAATATCTAATTCAATGTTTGTTAAGGCCTGATTTTTACATGGCCCTTGTGTGCAAATACCAGTGCGAATTTCGAATAAAGCGCCGTGGGCAGCGCAGACTATTTGATCACTTTTTGAATCTAAGTATTTATCTTTTTTCCAAGGTAATGTGGTATCACCGTAGTGAGGACAGATATCTTTATAGCCATAACACTCCCCATTTTTATGAACTATAAAGAGGCTGTCGCGCCCTTGATTAAGAGGGTCAAAGCCTTTCGCTTGCCCCTCTGTAATATCGCTTTTATGGGCGATAAATACTTTACTCATGATTACTCTGGTTTACCCGGAGGTGGGCCCATTGGTGCCCACTTTTCCCGGTATTGAAGTAAGAAAGCTTGCGAATTATCAGCACCAGGCATCGCTTCTCGCGCAGTCCATTCACCATCATGTAAATCCATATCAGCATCATACTCAATGTTGCAGCCAAACGGACTTTTGAAGTACCAGAACCAATTTGATCCAAATATATGACGACCTGGCCCCCAAAAGCTTTGATAGCCTTTATTAACTAAGGCAGTACCTGCCTGAGAAACTTCTGTTGGTCCGCTCATATGAAAAGTGAAATGCTCAATACCTTGCATGTGTGGTGGGGTATTTATAAAAAATAATGTGTGGTGATCATTGGTACCGGCAGGGCGCATAAAAGGACCTACATGGGTAAAACGATCCGTAGTAATAAAGCCTAAACGCTGTGCGTAAAAAGCTTCGGCTTTAACGGCATCCGGTACAAAGTACACAACATGAGAAAGGCTACGAGGTTGCGCCTTAAAGTCTGTATTAATACCAATATTATTTACCGCACGGTTATTTTCAGACCCAGGCGCGTTGACCTTTTCTGCAGGTAGGTTCTCGAGTGATTGTCGTATAGTTACTTGAAAACCAATAACAAAACCTAAATCGTCAACAGACTCGATACTGCCATCGTCTAGAGTTGTTACTGTTCGGTCTTTCTCAAGCTCAGTTTTTAATGCATCAATAGTATGCTGATCTTTTACGCCGTAAATCGTTTTACGTAGCATTGAACCAGTTGCAAGAGGACTCGGTAGTGAGCTGTCATCTGCTTTTTTTATTTCAATGCCAGTCCCGTCAAGGGCTACGAAGCGAGTATCGCTTTGCTGCGTTAAACCATAATCAAGTGCAAACTGCTTACAGCTTTCAGTGTCTTCAACACTAAAAACAAGTGTATCTGGGCCAATAATATTCATGGTGTGACTCCTATTGTGCCTTTAATTCATTAAATGTCTCTGCTACCCAATCAGCAATGTATTGGCCCGCGTTTGAACTGTTATCAAAACTTGAGTGCTGGACACCGCCTTCGCGCTCAGTAAATATTTTTAGCTCACGTTTTGGGCTGTTCACTAGCTGATCAAATGTTCTGTGTGCCCATTTAAGTGGAATTTGAGAGTCTTTAGCGCCATGAGTAACTAAAAATGGCACTTTAATTTTTTCAATTTGGCCGTCAAGATGTACGTTTTCAGCGATTTCCATAAAATCGTCAATATCTTTGGCGCCCCAAACCCATTGCACATGAGTCCAATAATGAGGTACTGGGAAGTCACCTTCTTTTTCTAATCGACGTTTTTGAACATCTCGCCAATCGTGGTTTGCACCCCACACACAACCCAATGCTAATCTAGGTTCATTTGCAACCGCGCGAGGACAGTAATAACCACCTAAAGAAACACCTTCCATACCAATCAGTTTGCTATCAACGTCGCCATGTTGTTCAAGCCAATCAACCACCACACTTGCCCAATGCTCAGTATCAAAACGCGCATGTAACCCTTGAAGTTTTAATGCTTCACCAGTACCTGGTTGATCTAAAATTAGTGATGAAACCCCACGTTCTGCTAACCATTGTGGTAAACCAACGCGATATTTCATTTCCTTTGATGAATCAAGGCCGTTTACCTGAATAAGAATTGGGGCAGGACCTTCGACGCCTTTAGCTTTTACATAAAGGGCTGAAAGATGCTTACCTTCATATGGGATTTCAACGCGCTGGCAGTTTTCTTGACTTAATTCGATAGACTTATGGAAAAGTTCGAGTGAACGTTTGTAGAGCTCAGTTCTACCCGGTGCACCATGTGCTTGCAGACGTTCACACGTTATAAGGTAGGTTGCAGCACGATTATATTTATACCCTGCTGAAAGTAGTCTGCCACGTTCAATGTCTTCTTCGGCAAGCCCGCAGAGTTTATCGGCCATTTTAGCCCACGTGTCTCTAAATGCTTGAACTCCTTCTTTATCTGGTGATTTTGCGGCTTCTTGTAAAGGGCCACACATTTCTTCTATTTCACCAATGCGAGCACCCATTTCTATGGCTAGGTTAATTGATAAATTCCATACGTAATTTGTTGGGAAATACTTAAACATAATATTTTCTCTCTTCGTTAAGTGTGTTCTGTTTGCATTAATTATTTTTCTAAAAATGCAACCGCTCGGACAAAACCAGCGGATGCATGTTTTATTTTGTAGGGGAAGCAAGACACTAAAAAACCTGTACTAGGCAAAGCTTCTAAGTTTGCTAGTTTTTCCATTTGACCATAGCCTATGTCTCTTCCTGCTTTGTGGCCTTCCCATATAATTGACGGATCGCCAGTTTCTTCAAAGCGTTGCTTTGTATATTTAAATGGTGCATCCCAGCTCCAGGCATCGGTTCCAACTACTTTTACACCGCGCTCTAAAAGGTACAATGTTGCTTCGCGACCCATGCCGACACCTGCATCTAAGTATCCTGGCTTTCCAAATACAGAGCCGGCACGCGTATTAACTAGCACAATGTCCAATGGACAGAGAGTATGGTTAATGCGAGCAAGCTCTTTTACAACATCTTCAGCAGTAACCACATAACCATCTGGAAGGTGCCTGAAATCCAATTTAATACCGCGTTGAAAGCACCATTCAAGCGGTAATTCGTCGATACCAAACGCTGGTTTTCCGCCATCTGTGGTTGAGGCGTAATGCCAAGGTGCGTCCATATGTGTTCCGCTGTGCGTGGTGATTTCTAAACGTTCCGCAGCCCATGATTCATCGCCAGGTAATTGCTCTTTTTTAAGCCCGGAAACATTGAGGCCATCTCAGGCCAGCCTTGTTGGTGATCGGTGTATTCAATTTTAGGAAGCAGTGGTGGGGGATCTGTGTATGGATTATTTTCAAGCGTAACTGACAAATCGATAAGTTTATATTGTGATGGATTAAACATCTGTATTCTCCACTGTAACGTGTTGTTTTATTTCGCCAAATACAGTTTTACCGCGCTGATCAAGTACCTGCATGTGAACAATCTCGCCAGATTTAAGAAATTCTGTTTGCGGTTTACCTGTCGCGATCATTTCTTTAGCACGAAGCTCTGAGATACAGGCTTGGCCTTTGGTAACATCAGCATTAGAAACGGTTCCCGGGCCGAATACTGTGCCTGCTTTGATAGGGCGAGTTTTTGCGACATGAGCGATGAGCTCATGAAAGCCAAAATACATTTGTGAACCCTCCGGTGATCCAAACCATTTATCGTTGCGATAAACGTCTAAAGGGAGGTTTATTCGCCCGTTATGCCAGTGTCGGCCAAGTTCGTCAGGTGTAATAGCAAAAGGAGCAAATGAGGTAGGTCCTTTTGCTTGCACAAAGCCAAAACCGGTTTTCATTTCTCGAGGGCCAAGTGCGCGATAACTAATGTCGTTAAGCATAACGATTAAACGTATTTGACCAAGCGCATAATCTGCGCTGCTCCCCATAGGAATGTCACCAACTATGACGCCAAATTCACCTTCAAAATCAATACCGACTTGCTCGCTAGGAGCAATGATTGGTGCACTGCCCGACAAAAAACTATCGCCAGCACCTTGGTAAACTAGTGGGTAAGAATCGGCACCTTCAATAGGTTCAAGGTGAAATGCTTGTTGCATAAGCGTTCCATGATTCAAAAATAAAGAACCATCGAGCCATTGCCAGCTACGCGGTAAAGGAGCCATAAACTCGGCGTCACTTACTTTATTAATGTCAGTTAGTTCTAGAGCGTTAAGGGCCTCATAACGTATTAAAAGCTTTTCTTCTATAGCAGGCCATAAATCTAACGCATCTTGAAGTGTAGTGGCCAGGTCGCCTACTTCTACGTAGTCTTTCAAGTCTTCAGATACTAAGACGAGTTGACCATCTTGATTTGTGTTTTTAATTGTTGCTAGTTTCATTGTTTGGTCACGGTGTTTGTTAAACTATTATTTAATTCATGTTAATCCTTAAATTGCAATTGATGAAATTGAATGTTTAGATAGGTTGTATCCAAAAATTTAATACATTAAAGTTATTAAATTTAAACAATCAGCAGTGAGTAAATTATGAGATTTGAGCATTTAGATTTGAATTTATTAGTCGCATTAGATGTTTTGTTAGAGGAAAAAAATATAACAAAAAGTGCAAAACGCCTTCATCTATCTCAATCAGCAACCAGTAGTATATTAGGCAGAGCAAGAATCTTTTTTGAAGATGATTTACTTGTTCAAGTAGGTAAAACAATGCAACCAACGCCCTTTGCTTTAGAGCTACAGGTGCCTATTACAGAAGTTTTAACAACAATTAGGGGGGTGATCATCGGAAAACGTTTTAACGATCCCTTAAAAAGCGAACGTCATTTTAAAATTGTTGCATCAGATTATGTTATTCAAGTCCTGTTTTCCAGTATTTTAACTGAACTTGCGCAGCAAGCCCCAGGGATGACATTTGAGTTCTTATCACCGTTTTCCCATGAGGCTAATATAATTATAAAAGGGGGGGCTGATTTATTTATTGCACCCGAGGGAGTAATGCTTGATAACTACCCAAGCGCTATACTCATGTCAGATGAGCTTGCATGTGTTGTTGATGTAAAAAATGAGTTAGTTGATGGAGACGTGATTACAGCTGAACAGGTAGGTAGCATGGGGCATGTATCAGTTGGTTTTGCACGGACAAGCCATTTAAGTATTGAGACATGGTTAACAGAAACGATGGGAGGGAGTCGCAAAGTTGATATAATAACTAATGATTTTTCTACGATGATTTACACACTGAAAGGAACTCAGCGCGTTGCTATTTTACCCAAAAAATTTGCTAACATACATGCACAAAAACATGATTTAAAGGTAGTTTCACTTCCTTATGATACGCCACTACTAGTGGAATCTATGATGTGGCATCCTACGCTTGATAATGATCCTATACACCGATGGTTAAGAGAAAAAATAATGAATGCCGCTCAAGGCATATAAAAAACCGCCTTAATTGGCGGCTTTTCATTGCTGTAATCAGATACAATACTCAGGTCAGCGTTTTAGTTCGTAACGGTTTAAATCTTGTGCTACTGAGATCGGCCCTTTGTATTCACTTGCAACTTGTTTAGTATAAAAGTCTATTTCGGCTTGAGTATCTAACCCCGGTGCCATATGAGTAATAACTAAACTGCCTACATTGGCTGCTTTAGCTAACTCACCAACTTGTTTTGGTGAAAGGTGGTGCTTCGAAAGATGTTTATGAATGCCAATAAACTTACCCTTAGGCATTTGAGGGTTTGTTTCTTTTATCATGTTGACTGTGTGATCAATATCCATCATCTCACTTACTAATAAATCAACACCGCTAGATAGCTTCTCAACTGCACTACTTGGGCCCGTATCACCTGTATAAACAACTGTATAATCTTGTAGACTAAATTTAAATGAAAGTGCTTGAAACTTTTTCCACTCTTCACTTCCTTTTGGCCAGCTGTAGTGTGAGTTTCTTATAACATCCACAGTGAAGTCTGGAAGTTTTAATTGAGTCCCATCTTCAACCTCAACAACTTTGATATTAGTATTAGCGGGCGCAGGAACTTGGCCTGGTACACCGTAGTGTCCAAGCGTGCCATAAGTCATGTATTCAAAAATACCATCAACGGTTTGCTGAGTTCCCGGAGGGCCATATACAACAAGCTCATTACGTGCGCTTGTTTGCCACCTTAAACTCAAAATTGCAGGTAAACCACCTGTATGGTCAAAATGTAAGTGACTTAAAAAGACTGCATCGACATTTTTTATGTCTAACCCAACTTTTGCTAATTGCCCTGCAGTTCCGTCACCGGCATCAACCACATACGTATTGCCATTAACAAGCATCGCATTAGCTGGTTGAGAGTGTTTTGCATTAGGAATAGGGCCTGCCATCGTACCTAGAGTTATCCACTCATTTTTTGTTTCGCTTGCGCTGCCGTTAAACGTAAATGCTAAACAGCCTAGAGATAGAAATAAATTAAATATAATACTAATTTTTTGCATTGTGTGTGCTCTCTTAATAGAAGTCATATTTGAATGTTATACCGTAAGTTCTTGGTTTTTCGTAGGTTGAGACCATTGTGTTGCCACCATTAGCAAATAACTGAGATGTTGCTTTTATTTCTTCATCAGTTACGTTTCTCACATATGCGAGTATTGACCACTTATCATTTGCTGAAAATAATTGCACAGAAGTGTCTAAGGTAACCACATCCTCAGCACGCTGCGATGGCAAGAAGTCAAAGCCAACCCAACGTTCGTCGCGGTAACGAGCATCAAGAGACACTGATGCCGAATAACCATTTTCAAACTCTAAGTAATGGTTAATACTTGCAGTTAAAGAAAGTGATGGCGAGTTTCTGCCTTCCTTACCTGAACAGTCTACATTATATGTGGGCTCCCCATCAGTCACGCTTTTTACTTCTGTGTCACAACCTGTCACAACATTTACAGCTTCGTCTGGTGTTTTTTGAAGGTAACTAAACTCTTCAATCTCATTTTTTAGATATTGAACATTTCCTTTGATCCGTGTTGCTTCAGTCAGTTGATAAAGAATATCAATCTCAATTCCTTTAATGCTTGATTGACCTATGTTTTCAGTAAAGAACGCAGAATTACCGTTACCATCAATACCAAAATGACTAGCTTGTTGATCTTCATAATCCCAAATAAATGCCTCAGCATTGATTTGTAAATAATTATCTAAAAATCTATTTTTAGAACCAAATGTCCATGCATTTATGTATTCAGGTAAAAACTCTTCTCGGCCGTTGGTAGGACTAAATCCACCTGAACGATAGCCTGTTTCATAGCTAGCATAAAGTAGATTACTTTGTGCAATATCATATTCTATCGCTGCTCTGTAAGTAATTTCGTTATTTTCTTGAACGCGATCAATCTGGGTTTGGTTAATAAACAGTAGGTTTGCACGCAGGTTGTCGGGTGCGCCAGGAAATAATGGGATCTGACCATATGGAACAGGGCCGCGGTTTGCTATAGGAGCTCCTTCTGGCAAATCCGCTGCATCAATAGACGCAATTGTTTCAGCAACAGTTGTACCAACCGGAATAACAGGCGCACCGTCACAATTTGGGATTTCTGGCCCGCCTGGGTAGGCTGGCAAATCTCTAATGCATAAATTTAGAAATACATCCGCTTGTCCCTTAAATTCTTTTTTATCTTTGGTCCAACGCACAGCGCCGACGAGTCTAAGCTCATCAGATAGGTGATATTTACCATGAACAAAAAACGCGGTTGACTTAGTGCTTGAGTTTTCAATATCTTGCGTTGATTGTAAGCTGTATTGGTTAAATGAAGCTAGACCATCAACTGCTTCATCAAAGTAAAAACCACCCATGATTAAATCAAGCGCCCCTACAGTTGTAGTGAAGCGAGCTTCTAAGCTAGATTGTTGGTGATTTTCTTGATTAATGGCTGCTTGGAAAGCGGGGTTATTAAATAATACGTCAACCGTATTCTCTCTATAAGCCGGAATAATTGTTAGATCGCCCAATGACGTAGCAACGTTCAACTCTGCCGACACGCCCATAAACTCGTTGTCTATATATGGTTCATATAGGGGAGTGATAGAAGTAAATGCTGGTAAGGTTTGGAGGCCTGTGTAGTATTCAACTGCAGCAGGTGTTGCTGGGCCTGTATGAGGAGCCGATACGTTATCAGGAGCTGGGTTAAAGTTATAACCTGGAATGTTTTTTGGGTGATTATTACTTCCTTGAAGTGGAAATCCGTAACTGCCTTCAAATGAAGGTGAATTACCATTACCTTTTGTTGTTGAGTAGTCGGTAGTGATAGTAAGGTTAACATCTTCAGAAAACTCACCAAATAAACGGGCGCGGAACGCGGTATCATCTGTTGCCGCTGTGCCATCATCGTTATAACCGTCATTTTTAGTTTTGCCAATTGCAAAGCGCGCTGCCCAGTCATCGCTTATTGGTAAATTTACAGCACCAGAAGCTGTTATTGTTCCATAGTTACCAGCACCTATAGAGATATTGCCAAATGTTTCTCCAAGTTCCGGTTTTGCTGAAATTACATTGATCGCGCCAGCTGTTGCATTTCGGCCATAAAGAGTGCCCTGAGGGCCCTTTAAAACTTCTATACGTTCTACATCTAAAAATGATGCCGTTGTGGCTGTTGGTCTTCCTAAAAATACACCATCTACGTTAAACGCCAGTGCTGCATCTGTGTATGCGTTTACAGCAAAGTTACCCACACCGCGAACAAAAAATACGGTATTTGAACCACCGCCAGAAACAACGTTTAGTGCCGGTGATATTTTGTTTAAGCCTGTTGCGTCGGTAACCCCTATGCGTGACAGCTCTTTTCCTGTTGCAGCATCAATTGGTACAGCTACATCTTGTAAACTTTCTGTTTTTCTAAGAGCAGTAACCGTAATTAACTCAATACCATCTGTTTTAGACTCTTGTATATTTTCAGCAGTTTGAGCCGAAATAGCTAAAGGTGTTAAACATGCCGTCAGAATACATGAACGTAAATACGATTTGTTCATTGTTCCATCCTTATAATTGTGTGTGTGCAAAAACGTTTCCTAATGGCTTGTAAAAAGCAAGCACTAAGATTGCGATGTGTGTGCAACGCAAAATTAACAATAAAGTAAAAATATGTATCAAGTTAATTGATTTTTATAATTGAAATTATCAATTTCATAGATACATCTGCAAAAATGCGCCTTAGGGAGGGATTTATGTAAAAATAAAACCAAATGCGTTAACTATTTATTTACTTGATACCTCCTATCCAAATATTTAATTCCACAAATTTTTAATTTAGACACATAGTGAAGCTTCACTGATTTAATAGGTTTTACAAACACACCTACAACACACACTAAAGGTAGCTTCAATGAATAGTCTTTCTAATCCGGTTGCTTCAACCAAACATGGTATTATTTTAATTTTAGCGGCGATTATGCCCGTAATGGCGGTGATCTCTCTCGTTCCCGTGCTCCCTATGCTATTAGAAGAGTTTAAACTTGTGGATGGGTATGAGGTATTGGTGCCTATTGCAATGACGATTCCAGCACTTTGCGTAGCACTTTTCTCACCTTTGGCGGGCGCTATATCAGATAAAATGGGACGAAAACCACTATTAATTATTGCGCTTATCATATATAGCGTAATAGGTATCTTGCCTTATTTTTTAAAAAACTTATCACTTATCATTACTTCAAGAGTATTTTTAGGAATAACTGAAGCAATTATTATGACTATTGCTACTGCATTAATTGCTGACTACTTTCAAGGAAAAGAAAGGCAAAAATGGATTTCAATACAAATTGCTTCGGTAAGCTTAAGTGCCATTTTTTTAATTGGGCTAGGCGGCATGTTAGGTGAGTTATTAGGCTCAAGAGGACCATTTGTTTTATATTTACTTGCTTTGCCAGTTGCTCTACTTGTGGCATTAAATTTGTTTGAACCTAAAGTAAAAGCAAGCATTTCCGAGCAAGCAGGGCATTTTCCAGTAAAAAAAGTAGTGCCTTTATTATTTATAACTTTGTTTGTCGGTATCATTTTTTATTCAATGATTGTAAAGCTTGGTGAAGTATTAGCAATTAGCCAGGCTGTAACACCAGCTATGATTGGTGGGATTGGAGCATTAGCAAATATAGGTGTTGCGCTTGGTGCTTTTGGTTACGGTAAAATTAAGCGTAGTTCAGGGCCGCTTCTATTGTGCGTAGGCTTTGGTTTAAGCGCATTTGGGTATTTAGTCACCGCGGGTTCTTCGTCTCTTGTTGTTTCATCGATTGCCATATTTATTGGCTGTTTAGGTTTTGGTTCTTTGTTACCAACTACTCTTACATGGGTATTGAAATTACTCCCTGAAAATGTGCGAGGTAAAGGTACAGGTATGTGGACAGGAATGTTCTTTTTAGGCCAATTTTTAGCGCCCATTGTTGTTACATTACTACAAAAACCAATGGGCTCTTTGAGTACCGTCTTGGTATTAATTGCGGTATGTTGTGCTTTTGCATCTTTAGTTGCAGCACTCAAAGCTAAAGGTGCAAGCGATTTAAAGTGTGACGAGACGGGGCAACTACAACTGTAAAATTTATTTAAGCTCTATTTGTCTGGTAAGTTCTGATGAATAGAGTTTAATGGTTTCAAGCATTGATTTAGCCGCAATTGACAATGAGGTTATAGGTTTTGAAATAACACCGACGCGTCGTGCTATGCTGGGAGAGTTTATGTCTCTGCATACGACGCCTGCTTCCAGTGCTTGCGCTTTACAAAGTGCGGGCACAATCGCCACACCTAAGCTATCCCTCACCATTCTTATAACGGTTGCTAATTGATGCGCATCAAATGCTGGGTTAAGCGTCATGTTATGTTGCGATAAGGTTTCTTCAATTAACTCTCTAACGGAAGAAGGACTTTGCAGAGTGATTAATTCAAACTTTAGCAATTCGTCCCAGCTAATAGTATGAGATTGAGTCAGTGGATGAGAAGGGGGTAACACCACAATAAATTGATCCTTATACAAAGGGTGAAACACTAAGTCGCTATTATGCTTAGGTTCAAATGAGATACCTAGCTCGACTAAGTCGTCACTTACCATGTCAATTACTGTATCAGAGAGTACATCTTCCACAGAAAGCTTTATGTGTGGATACTTAGAATGAAATCGCTTAATTATTTTAGGTAAAACTGAAGCTGCAAAAGACGGCATAGCAGCAATGGAGGTGTGGCCAAGTTCAAGTGAAAACCGCTTTTTCATCTCTCTTTCTGCGGCATCAATTTGGTTTAATATATTTTTAGCAACAGGTAATAATGCCTTGCCCTCTTGTGTCAGCACTAAAGAACGTGTAGTTCGCGATAATAATTTTCCACCTAAGCTTTCTTCTAAATTTCTGATGCTTAAACTAAGTGCCGGCTGTGATAAGTGTAACTTTGTAGCCGCTTCTACAAAGCTTAAGTTAGTTGCAACCTCCGTAAATGCTTTCAACTGTTTTATATTCATTTATAAGTAAAACTAATTAATAAAATAGAATTATAAAATTAACTATCTCTTACTTTATTGTCAAACTAATCCTCTGATACATTATTTGGAATTAACAATGGCTGGATTTAATAAAGTAGTAACTTCCTACACTCAAGCGCTTAAAGGGCTTGAAAACGGTATGACAGTGTTAGCAGGTGGCTTTGGATTATGTGGTATACCAGAAAATTTAATCAAGGGAATTAGTAATAAAGGTACTAAAGAGCTAACGGTCGTATCAAATAACTGTGGCGTTGATGACTTTGGTTTAGGGTTGCTGCTTGCAAAACGACAAATCAAAAAGATCATTGCGTCTTATGTTGGCGAAAATGCAGAGTTTGAGCGGCAAATGATGTCTGGTGAGCTGGACGTTGAATTGACCCCCCAAGGCACATTAGCCGAAAAAATGCGTGCCGGTGGTGCCGGTATTCCTGCCTTTTTCACCGCAACGGGTTATGGAACTCCAGTTGCACAAGGAAAAGAAGAACGTAACTTTAATGGTAAAACTTACATCTTAGAAGAGTCGATTAAAGGTGATTTTGCCATTGTTAAAGCTTGGAAAGCTGATACATATGGTAATTTAGTTTATCGAAAAACAGCACGTAATTTTAATCCTTTAGTTGCAACAGCTGGCACAGTTACGGTTGTTGAAGTTGAAGAAATTGTTGAAGCAGGGCAATTAGATCCCGATGAAATTCATACCCCTGGGATATATGTGGATCGGGTTATTAAAGGTTCATTTGAAAAACGTATAGAACAACGCACAACTCGTGCTAAACAAGTTCAAGGAGTGTAACAATGGCTTTATCCCGAGAGCAATTAGCAATGCGTGTTGCGCAAGAACTACAAGATGGATACTACGTAAACTTAGGTATTGGTATTCCAACGCTTGTTGCTAACTATGTGCCTGAAGGCATTGAAGTGATGCTTCAATCAGAAAACGGATTGTTAGGTATGGGGCAATTTCCAACAGAAGATGAACTTGATGCTGATTTAATCAATGCAGGCAAACAAACGGTGACTATGGCAACCGGCGCCTCAATTTTTGATAGTGCAGAGTCGTTTGCCATGATCCGTGGTGGCCATGTTGATTTAACTGTATTAGGCGCTTTTGAAGTGGATGTGAATGGTAATATTGCGTCTTACATGATCCCCGGGAAGTTAATTAAAGGAATGGGAGGTGCTATGGACTTAGTGGCGGGTGCCGATAACATTATTGTCACTATGACCCATGCATCAAAGCATGGTGAATCAAAGTTATTAGCAAATTGTACACTGCCACTAACTGGTAAGGGCTGTATTAAAAAAGTGCTAACTGATCTCGCTTTTATGGAAATTAAAGACGGTAAATTTCATTTGTTAGAAAGGGCGCCGAATGTCTCGGTAGAAGATATTCAACGGTTAACAGCAGGTGAGCTTGTTATTCCTGAACATGTGCCCGAAATGGACTTGCCCGAGGTGGTAGCATGAAGGCTGTTATTGTTGCTGCAAAAAGAACCGCAATTGGTGGTTTTGGACAAAGTTTATCAAGCCTATCAGCTATTGAAATAGGTAGTCAGTTACTTAAAACCGTTCTTGATGAAACACCGCAAGTAAAGCCACACATTGAGGAGGTGATTTTAGGGCAGGTGCTAACAGCAGGTTGTGGCCAAAATCCAGCAAGGCAGACAGCACTTAATGCCGGACTACCTATTAATGTGTCTGCTTTTACTATTAATCACGTATGTGGCTCAGGACTAAAAGCGGTGCAATTGGCTGCGCAATCAGTTCTTTGCGGTGATGCTAAAATGGTGGTTGCTGGTGGGCAAGAAAGTATGTCTCAGGCGGCGCACGTATTACCCAATAATAGAGTACCTAAAAAATTAGGTGATTTATCACTGGTTGATAGCTTAATAAAAGATGGGCTGTGGGATAGTCGCGAAAATATACATATGGGAATTACAGCTGAAAAGATAGCTGAAAAATTTTCGGTCTCACGAGAAGCACAAGATAAATTTGCAGTTCATTCACAGCAAAAAGCAGCACATGCTATTAGTAGTGGTTTATTCAAAGATGAAATTGCCCCTATTTATATTGCAAAACGTGGAGGCGATATCCAGAGTTTTGATGTTGATGAATCAGTAAAAGCTGATACACAAATTATAAACCTTAGTAAGCTTAGGCCTGCGTTCAAAAAAGACGGTTCAGTTACCGCTGGAAATAGTTCGACTATTAACGACGGCGCAGCGATGGTGGTGGTTACTTCAGACGAGTATGCAAAAAAGTTAAACTTACCTATTTTAGCTGTGATTGAAGCTACCGCTTGCGAAGGTGTTGAGCCGCTTTACATGGGCACTGGCCCAATAGCGGCCACGCAGGCTGTGTGTAAAAAAGCGGGCTGGCAAGTGCATGATATTGATTTAATTGAGGCTAATGAGGCATTTTCAGCCCAAGCACTGCACGTAAATAATGAATTAGGGCTTGATCCTAAAAAATTAAATGTAAATGGGGGGGCGGTAGCTTTAGGCCACCCCATAGGTGCTTCAGGTTGTCGTATTTTAGTCTCGCTGATATATCAAATGCAGCGAGCTAATAAAACAAAAGGGTTAGCAACACTTTGTATTGGTGGTGGTATGGGCATTGCTATGTTGGTCTCGCGTGAACGCACAAAGGCTTAATAAGTTTTAATATTTAAAGGCCTCCTTCATTAGCAAGCTTTAGATCTTATAGAATATGGCTCCCTCAATATTTAAGAGTGAGTAACACTTCTGTGCAGGTTATTTATTTGCGTGCGAAATAACGGTGAGTTTGTTTTTAAGCTCTGTTCGGTGATAGTTTCGATCGTAACCGAGTGTTGCTTGTGCATGCTCACGCATAATTCCTTCAGCACGAGCACCTTGGCGAGAAAGCATTGCATGAAATACGTGGTGATGTTGCTGATGTGCAAATGCAAAGCGTTTAAACTCTTTTTGCATATTATTTTTGTCGATGGCAAGCGCGCTTACCGAGGCAAATGGTAGGTGCTCATTTTTAGATAGTGCAGCCTGGATAGCCAAGTTACCCGACGCTTCAATAATTAGTAGATGAAAACGGCGGTTCATATCATGGTAGGTTGCTAAGTCATCTTCAGTTAGTTCGGCCCCTTCAAATAATAAATCACCACAAGCAAGCAGGGATTGCATTTCATGTTTTTGTTCTTCGTTAAGGCCGTTTTCTGCAGCTTGTCGAGCAGCTAGGCCCTCTAATACTCCTCTTACTTCAATAGCGCCTTCAATTTCAATTGGTGAAACTGAGCGGACTTCGTAGCCACGCCTAGGAAGTTTGGTCAACAAACCTTCTTGTTCAAGTGTTCTAAATGCAATTCTTACAGGCGTTCTTGAAACACCTAGACGTTCAGAAGTAGCAATTTCAACGAGCCTTTCTCCGGTTTTTAGTGCTCCAGTTAAAATCATTTGTCGCAATGTAGTTACTGCATTTTGGCCTGACTTAGTCATAAAAAATTACCTCAATTACTTTTTAAACTGGATCCAATTAGGAATCTACACTGCATATAGTCATTGAAATAGTGTGAATTTACAACTAAAGCGTGACTAAAAGTGCAAAAAAGAAAATTATATGGATCCAATTTGTGCATATTTGTTTCATTTATCTTGTTTATTAGTTTATATTGGATCCAATGACAACAAAAACACAACAGGAGATCAAGGTATGGCTAAGCAGATCTTTATTAAAAATACATGGTATGTGGCGGCAATGAGTGATGAAATCAATCACAATAAACCACTCGGCCGAAAAGTGTGTGATCAAAGTATTGCTTTTTATCGTCAGGCGGATGGAAAAGTAGCTGCGGTGCTAGATTTTTGTCCACACCGTGGCGCAGCTTTATCTTTAGGATATGTTGAGGACGGCTTGCTTGTATGCGGCTATCATGGTCTAAAAATGGGTGAGGACGGTAAAACAAAAGAAATGCCGCTGCAACGTGTGCAGAGATTTCCGTGTATGAAGTCATTTGCAGTTGAGGAGCGCTTTGGTTTTATCTGGGTTTGGCCTGGTGATAAAGAGGCTGCAAATACAGATCTTATCCCACACTTACCTTGGGCTGAAGATGATACTTGGGCCTATGGGGGGGGGTTGTATCATATAAAATGCGACTATCGTTTAATGATCGATAATCTAATGGACTTAACACATGAAACCTACGTTCATGCTAGTAGTATAGGCCAAAAAGAAATTGATGAGTCTCCGGTGCAAACTGAAGTAGAAGGCGATAAAGTTTTTTGTCGCCGTTATATGGAAAATATTATGGCACCGCCATTTTGGCGAACTGCTCTGGAGGGTAATGGGCTTGCATCGGATACACCAGTAGACCGTTGGCAAATTTGTCGCTTTATGCCGCCATCACATGTAATGATTGATGTGGGTGTAGCACATGCTGGTTATGGTGGTTTTGATGCACCAAAGAATAAAAAAGCGAGCAGTACAGTGGTTGATTTTATTACTCCTGAGACTGAAAATACGATGTGGTACTTTTGGGGGATGGCACGTAACTTTAATGCTCAAGACGTTACATTAACTGATAAAATTAGAGAAGGGCAAGGCAGTATTTTCCAAGAAGATTTAGAGGTATTAGAACGTCAGCAACAAAATCTGAAGAGTTTCCCGCAATTTGATCTTTTAAAGCTTGATATAGATGCCGGTGGTGTTCAGTCGCGACGTATCATTGAGCGTTTAATCGATAAAGAAATAAATGCGAAAAATATATCTACAGACGAGCTACCACTCCAATCAGTAACATTTTAACAAAGGGAATTAAGATGATTTCAGTTATTGTTAAAAATGTGGTCATTGAGGCAAAGGCGGTTGTGAGGCTCGTACTTGGACGCGCTGACAATGTGAATTTGCCACCATTTGAGGCAGGTGCACATATTGATATAAAGCTACCAAATGGTTTGCTTCGTCAATATTCTCTATGTCGGTTACAGTGCGACCCTCGTTACTACGAAATTGCAGTATTAAAAGATCCTCAATCTCGTGGTGGCTCAGCGGAGGTGCATAACCTAAAAATAGGCGATAAAGTCGAAGTAAGTGAACCTAAAAATCACTTCTCATTGCTGAAGCCAAAGAAAAATACATTACTGATTGCGGGTGGAATAGGGGTTACGCCATTAATAACGATGGCTCAAACATTACATAGTTTGGGGACACCTTTCGCATTTCACTATTGCGCTAAATCTTCTGAAACTGCAGCATTTGTTGAAGCATTAAAATTAGGGCCGTTTAGCGATAAAATAGTGTTTCACTTTAGCCAAGAATTGCAATCGGGTCGTATGGATGTAGAACAGGTGCTAGGTGAGCATATTCGTGGTACTGACTTGTATATATGTGGGCCTGCTGAGTTTATAACATATGTATTAACTCAAGCTCGTTTGCTAGGTTGGTCTGAGGAGAGATTACATCGAGAATACTTCGCCGCACCAGTGGTTGCTGAAAATGTTTTAGAAGACACGTCATTCACTGTAAAAATTGCTAGCTCAGGTAAACAGTTTACTGTAGGCGAAGGGCAGTCTATTTCTCAAGTGCTAGAGGTTAATGGGATATTTATACCAGTTGCATGTGAATCAGGAGTTTGTGGCACTTGCCAAACTGGTGTAGTGGAAGGCAATCCGGAACATCGCGATGTTTTTTTAACAGACAAAGAAAAAGCACAAGGCAAGTTGATTATGCCGTGTTGTTCAAGAGCAAAAACAGGGTCCATAACACTCGATTTATAAATACACTTACACGTATAAAGCGATTTATAATTACTTTTATACGTGTAACCCGTATCAGCAACGCATAATTTAGGCTTTCCCACGAAATGCCGAGATACAGCTTGCTAGAATTACAAAGCCTAAAGACACGTTAAACGCGAGTGAAATTGTACTCATTAAAGCATGACTATGTTGCGCTGAAAACGTGCTGTCCCCTAAGTAATAATGCACAATTAAATTTACCAAGCTCATTCCAAATAAATTACCAATTGTTCGTGATAAATTCATGGAAGAAGAGGCTACGCCTAACTCATTCTTATCTACAGCGCCCATAATTGCATTATTGTTAGGTGTTGAGAATAAGCCAAAGCCAATACCTAACAATAACAGTGAGCCACTTATGTATGTGATACTTGAGTCCATAGATAACAGTGATAGTAAAAAAAAGCTGACCATAACAATTATACAGCCAAATGTAGCTATTATGCGTGGCTGTATTTTATCTGAAAGTTTACCAGACAATGGTGCCATAATGGCCATAGAAACTGCTTGCAGTAACACGATTTGGCCAGCATGAGAAGGACTTAACCCTTTAATATATTGCAGATATAAGCTTAACAAAAAAGCCAATGAAAAATTACTGGCGTACATTAAAAACGATGTAGACAGCGATAAGCTGAATACTCTGCTTTCTAAAAACATTTGTACTCTGATTAATGGTCGCCTACTTTTACTTTGGTGAATAATAAATAATCCTAAGCTTATTACTGAAAGTAATGTTAAACCCCATCCTGTCATAGTGGGTAGATCACTGAGTCCTAATACTAAACATATTGCAAAGAGTGAGAAAAGCGCAGTACCCCACCAGTCAAACGAAGATTTTTTATCGTTTTTCCACTCACCATGTAAAAAAAGTTTAATAGCAAGTAGTAGCAGAAGCACAAGCGGAATTTGAGAGTAAAATACAGCTCGCCATCCCCATATTTCGGTGAGCCAACCGCCTATTGCAGGGGCTGCACTTAAGCCTATATACACACACGCTGCAGAGGTGCCTAGTGCCATGCCTCTTTTATTATTTGGCGTAATAGAAGTAATAATTGCAACACCAATACCAAAAATCATGGCACCTGCAGCGCCTTGTACAAAACGCCAAAAAAGCACCCATTCAATTGATGACGCAATAGCACACATCAGTGATGCGAGTGCATTTAGGCCTAAACCAAATGCATATACTCGTTTTCGACCATAGTTATCGGCAATTTTCCCGCAAGGCAGCATAAATATTACGCTACTAAGTAAGTAAAGGGTCGGCATCCAACCAATCATTTTAGCGCTTGCTTGTAAATCCTCTGCAAGATTTGGAATAGCTATGTTGACGCCGGCCATGCCAAGAGGTCCGATAATAGATCCGCTGCATACAATTATAAGTGCAATGGTAGTAATAGGAAGTTTAAACAAATATGATCCTTAAACGCATAGACTGTAAAAATAATTAAAGGTGGTGTTTGAGAACATGGGTTTGTTAATGCGTTTATTATTGCTAATAGCAACAGAGGTAGCAAGCTGGTCTACTAAGTATCGACGTAATTTTTAATTAGCGTATTTTTTGGTCCAATATGATGAGGTATTACTTTGTAGGCCATTGAAAAAGTAATACCTCAGTTTGAGTTAATATAAATAAAACAAGCCTTTAAGCTTCACATAAGCGCTTAATTATTCGCCTAGCGTAATTTGCACCGGTATCAACATGGATATCAATCATAGGTTGCCCTTTAAAGTGCTTCATTGATTTGTGTTGCGCTTCAATAACCACTTTGTCTTCATTGAACGTGTAACGAGTTTGTTCTACTACTTTTTGTTTTACATTTTCAATATCAGTTGTTGGGTTTGTTGATATAGTCCAAAAATAATGACATGTTTCTTCTGTTTCTGGGGTTATGCAATGTAAGCCACGCATATGAAAGCCGCCACGGTTAGGGTTAGTTACCGATTCACTGTTTGCGTCAATACCGCCAGTCCATATCCTTAAATGTGATGGATAGAATTCAATTTCTTGCCAGCGATCTATTTTATCTTTAAATGGATAAGCAGCTGTATATGTTGGTGGCGGAGTTGAATTTGGCATGTAACGTTTTACGGTCACTTTATCACCTATAGCTTCTACATCCATTTGTGCATTCATATGTGTTTTAGCGTCACCACCAATCGTTTTAAGGTGTACGTAACCTAAGTGGCTAAGATCAAGTAAATTGTCATGTATGAGTTGAAATGGTGCTTGGTAGTGATATACATCACCATCGTAAACATATTTTTCGTCAGAATGATAAAGATAGCGAGGTGGGTCTTGATCAGGGGTTGAGCCTTGCTCTGAACCAAACCAAATCCAAATTAAATCATCTTGCTCTTTAAGTGTAAAAGGCGTTACTTTTGCTTTTCTTGGAACTTTTTTTTGCCCTGGTACTTCAAGACATTGGCCTTGGCCATTAAATAATAGACCATGATAACCGCATCTTAATCCTTCTTTTTCAAGTGTTCCCATCGATAAAGGTAGTTGGCGATGGCAACAACGATCTTCAAGTGCGCTAGCATGGCCTTGTGCATCTCTAAATAAAACTATAGGGGTGTTTAATAAAGTGCGAGCTAGTGGCTTGTCGGTTAACTCTTTGCTTAGTGCTGCTAAGTACCACATGTTAAGAGGAAAGGGGGTTTTAGTGTCCGAATTAGTTTGTGTATGTGTGGTCATAAGTGTCTCGTGTAAAGTCTCGTGTTAAAATTTTCTCTATAAATCTAGCGTTAGAGAGTTGCTTAACGCTCTTGAACAACAGGGTGTGAACCTATCGTTTTTTGCTTTTTCATCAGCAGTAAAGAATTCATCTCTGTGGTCGGGTATACCGCATGTCACAGAGGTAACGCATGTACCGCAAATTCCCATTTCGCATGATACGTCTAACTCAATACCCGCATCTTCCATTGCTTCTAAAGCGGTTTGCTCTGCAGAAACATCAATTTCTAAGCCTGAACGGCTCAAAATGAGCTTAAACGGAATATCTTCAGAACCTTCTGCTTTAGGTTCAGCTTTAAAATTTTCTTTGTGTAAGTACTCGTCTTTCCAGTTATTTGATTTTGCACTGTTAAAAATATATTCCATATAAGCTGCTGGGCCACAAGTGTATAAATGCGTATTCGTTTTAAATTCACCAATAAGTTCTTTTGCATCTTTTTTTGGCTGGGTTGAAAAGTGAAAAAATACCTTTTCAGAAAATGAACACTCTAGCAATTCTTGATAAAAAGCTGCCTCTACGGGGGATTTAGCATGATAATGAAGCTCAAAATCAACGCCGTTAATATCAAGCTCTCTTGCCATTGAGATTATTGGAGTAATGCCTATACCGCCTGCGAATAATAGTGCTTTATTATGAGTTGAATTGAGTGCAAAGAGGTTGCGAGGATCAGAAATTGATAATGTATCACCGACTTGCACATCAGAGTGAAGTGCAATTGAGCCTCCTCGTGAATTGGCATCTTTTAATACCGCTATTTTATAAAACTCATCGGATTGAGGATGGCTGATAAGTGAGTACTGACGAGTTATTTTATCATTAAGCACCACATCAATGTGGCTACCCGCATCAAATTTAGGTAAAGCTTGCGCATTTATAGGTATTAGCTCAAAACTGACAATATTAGGTGTTTCAACCTTTTTACAGCGTACGTTTACTGAAAACATAAAGTTCCTAATGTTTGTTACTTTATGTTTATAATGTTGAATTGTAGTTGAGGTGTCAACTATAATTTGGGTGTAGGGATTAACTCAGTGTTAACGTTATGAATGTAAAACTCTTTGATCGTAATAAGCAATGATCATAAATAGTTTTAATCTCAAGATTTACCTAGTAAAATTTATTTATACCCTGAAAATTGGAAAAACCAATGCCTTCTAAACCCAAAGAACCTAGTGCTAAGCAGCTAGATCTTGAACGATATATACCTGCGCTTGTAAATTTTCTTTCTAATAAACTCTCAAGTGGTGCATCTGTATGCTATCGAAAAAACTTTAATGTAGGCGTTATTGAGTGGCGTGTATTAGCAATGCTCAAGGTGGAATCAAATATTTCTGCAAATCGCATCTGTCAGGTCATTGGTTTAGATAAAGCCGCTGTGAGCCGCGCTTTAAAGCAATTACAAACGTTAGAGCATATTAGTTTTGTAAAGGATGAGCACGATGGTCGCTCTTCGCTAGCAAAGCTAACTCTTCAGGGAGAAAAACTTCATGATGAAATTCTAACTGTCGCTTTAGAACGAGAAAGCTTGCTATTACATGGAGTGTCAGAAAAAGAGATTGATACACTTATTGATGTCCTGCTTAAACTAAATAAAAATATTAAGAAAGTTAATGAGTTTGAAGTATCTGATACTGAGTAATAATTTTACTAATGAGTAAAGTGAGATAGAAGGTTATAGAAACTATGCAAGGGCTAGTGCTAGTTAGTTCGACCACTATATAAAAAACATTGTAGTGGTAGTACATCCAACATTTGAGATGTATATTTGTGGAGGGATTCTCGAAATGTAGTGGCCAATTATATTGGCCACAATTTAAGGCTCTTTATATTTAATCTTAGAGTCAATTGTCGTTAAACCTAAATTAAACTAATTGAGTAGTTTCTTATTTGATTACTGCGGAATAAGTTTCGCGTTTTAATTTTGTGATTTTTACCCAAATTTATATGCTTATTAGCATAATATTCCCTTCTCAATGGGTGTCCAAAATTACCTTACCATTACCTTAGTAAAATAGCTGATACGAATTACAAATATAGCCCTCTACTTTAGTTGATAAATTTCAAATCAAACTCCGTGTGAATTATAGAGTTATCAACATCTCTCTGGCTTTGTCAATCTGATGTACAACTAGACCCACATCATTGTTTTTTCAGGAAGCTCAATTCACTTCAATAGCTGTCGAGCTTCTTTGTTCATAGAGAGATAGCACATTGGAACGATATCTATTAATTACACAATAACCAGCAACACCTTAAAATACAATCTAGGCGAAAATTTCACGGGAGCATAGGCCTAGCGCGTATTACCTTTACTGCGAATAATCGGGGCAACCTTCAAAGGAGCTAGCTCAAATAAGCTCAGTTCGGTATTTCCTCCAATTGACTCGACAGAGAGGCCATTTGCTCCGGGGGCACCGAATACAAGATTTGAAAGTACAACTTCTCCGTTATTTACAAAGACCTCAATGGATGTTGTATCTACAATGATATCCAACATGACAAAGCCATCGCGCATTTGTACGGGCGACTTTCGAACCTCGCGATATACTTTGGGCATCGCATTGGCTATAGCATCACTATCGCGTTGGATAAATACAGTGTCATTCGCAAGGTTGTACCCAACGATAGAAAAGTGCTTTTTTCCTTCCTTAAGTCGGAAGCGGACCTCTTTAGCATCTGAATCTGCATTAATCTTCACACGGAGACGGTAGGCGTCGGACGGAGGTTGAGGAAGTGTCGTTTTCGACGCTTCCGTCACCCGAATATTAGATCGAGCTACTGTACTGCCTTCAAGTTTGTTGATCGCATTTATGGGTTGCGATACAAGTTGTGGCTTACCGTCGACGGACTGAAGCATGATGCGCCGTACGACCGAGTTAGCTCCCCCGTGCCAGTCATCGGTTGGGAGTTTGGTGGCGTAGGCCCAGTTATTGAGCCAACCGATGGCATAGCGCGAAGTAAGGCGTTCGGCGTCATTGTTGCGGGGGTCGTCCCATGTCACTGTGGCATAAAAGTCGGCGCCGAAGTCTAGCCATTGAGGTTCATCGCGATCAGCGGTGAAATGTTCTCCGTCCCATTCTCCGGTCCAGTACACAGTTCCCGTAGTCATTCCTTTTTTAAAGCCGTTCGCGCCAGTTACCAGCACCCATCGTGTAGTTGCAGTGTCACCGTTGACCGACATCCGAAACAGGTCTGGACATTCCAGAATTCCAAGGTCGCTGCGCTTGAACCCAGACTGATACTTCCAATGCTTCAAATCGGGCGATGTGTAAAAGCCGATCTTATGACCCTCAGCCAGAACCATCAACCATTCATTGCGCGTGTCGTCCCAGACTATTTTAGGATCACGCCAATGCTGGGATCCTGGGTTGTCCATAATAGGGTTGTCTTGGTAGGCCTTAAATCGATAGCCGCCGTCAGTAGAGACAAAGAGTGATTGACGCTGCACACCCTCGTGCTGTTGAGTCATAATGGCGATTACCGCGCCAGGACCGAAGCCTGCAGTGTTATTGATGTCAATTACTGCGCTGCCGGTTTCAATATCGCCGAGGCCATTCTTATACTTATCAATTGCCACGCCGTGATCTTGCCAGTGCACAAGGTCAACCGAGGTTGCGTGGTACCACTCAGTACCATTCCCTATAGGATAATCGGCATTGTAAAGGTAATAGTAGTGCCAGATACCGTCAATCATAATTGGACGCTGAGGATCGTTCATCCAGTGTTTTTCGGGGGTCAGGTGCATTGCGGGTCTATATCGTGCCCAATTAGTCGGACGCTGGTATTTAGATGATTTTTCTGTCAACAGGGGCAACGGTGAGGAGCTGATTGCTGCTTCGGAACCGAATTCAACGGCCGATGACCCCCCTGAATTGAACAGCGCGACCAACATGCAAATTGCCAAAGACCAGCGACTTGCAGATGTTAAAATAAAATTGTTATTCATAACTCTCCTTATTGGAAAATCGGATAAAAAGTAAAGTAGTTGCGCAAAGGTACTCAATGAGCATGATAGATGGTATGGGCGGTACAAAAAAATTGTAAAATAAAGAAATGCAGTGCTTCAAAAGTCACTGCTGCAGAACAAAAAAATAGACTGACAGTTCCGCATAATTTTATTTGCCAGGTACAAATAAGAGAGAAGAGGATACGTCGGTACAACACATTCTCCTCTTCCCCCTTGTAAGGACTATATAAGTTAATTTACTAAAGTTATTGCTTAAGTGGCTTGATCTGTCCGCCCGAATTCACATTCAGGTTTGCAGGGATATCGGCCCAACCACCTAGTCCATAACCATTTACGCCATAGGAATAATCAACCTCTGACGAGTCGCCGTTAATTTTTATCCTAACTGTAGGTGCAAGTGTCCCACCACGACGAAAATTTTCTTTAGTGCCGATTGTGTCGATGAACGATTGGATTAAACCACCAGGCATCACATAGTGTGAGTATGACTGGAATTGACCTGGATGCTGATTATAGTCTGGCGCAAACGGGCTACCTGGCCAGTAATTGAGGTTTGTTGGGTTACCGAGCACCAGCCCAGATCCCTGGTTCATCGGCTGGTAATCGCTACGAATACCGTTGCCTACGAAACCATATACGCCCTCGGGGCCAGTAATACCTGTTGCATATGTAGTGCTGTGGCTAATAGTGAAAAGATAGTACTTGCCATCTTGTTGGTAAATCTGCGGTCGTTCAGTCTGGTCGGTGACACAGTTTGCAGATAGAATAGGCGGCAGAAATTCCCACTCGGTCAGGTCGTCGTTCGTAGCCTTGGCCAGACCAACGTTACCGATTTGAAAGGGCGCACCCGATGCATTCACTTGGGTTACGGTTTCTGCATAAGGGTCGCCGTCCTGGTAGCCAAGGTCGTCCGCATCACACTGTGCAGTTGCCCGGTCCATCGCCGTGTTGCCCTCAAATACCATATAGGTCTCACCTGGATGAGCTGGATCTTCGAAAGTGAACGGGTCGCGGAAGTTATAGTAAGGGTTTTGCTCAGAATTTTGGTAGTAAGTGCCGTCAGCCTCGAGTAACGACGTAACCTTATTGAACCCGGTGAATCTCACACCGTGTTTATTAGCATGCACATGGCCTACGCTTAGGGCGAGTCGAGAGTCGTACGGTTTGATGTCCGGTCCACCGTTTTGGTCTCGGTAGAATGCAACATCTGTGAAAAATAATTTTATTTCACCACCTGGAAAAATACGCGCCGAGCCTGACCACTGGGTCTGGTGGCTATAAGACTGGTCCTCGAAAATTTCACCGGTGACACCTTCATCGAACACGAGACCACCATAGGTCCAACCACCATTTTCTGGGCGTTGATCAGCGGAAATCCCAGCCGGCCGATAGAAGTAGCCGATCTTTGCGTAAACGTGACGATCATCAAAGCCAAGGCTACGGTCGGCTACTAAAGAAAAAATGATTTCCTGTCCATTAACACTGTACTGATTAGCATTCTCGTCAGTAAGAGGCCAAGAGTCCCATACCCAGACCTGTTCGTTCGACATGTCGGGAAAGTTTTGCGGGATATCAGGCATAGTATATTCTTCAGGCATCGAATTTTGACGTGAACCTGCCGT
The DNA here is from genome assembly GCF_900239935.1 of Pseudoalteromonas carrageenovora IAM 12662. Taxonomy (NCBI): domain Bacteria; kingdom Pseudomonadati; phylum Pseudomonadota; class Gammaproteobacteria; order Alteromonadales; family Pseudoalteromonadaceae; genus Pseudoalteromonas; species Pseudoalteromonas carrageenovora. Next base: position 2,371,938 of record NZ_LT965928.1, on the reverse strand, counting down.
CGGATCAGACATGCGCTTGATTTGACGTGCATCAGCCCGCGTCCACTTCGCAGTGAAATTACTCTCAGGTGAAAATGCCTCTTGGGTGTGAAGTGTCGGCTCGGGACCTGGCTGTAGATGAGGTTCTGCAACAGCTGCCGTTGTTAAACCCAGAAATGCACACAAAATTGGGATTGTCGATTTACTTATTTTACTATCCATCAATATCTTCTCACTAAATTGAAAATGTTTCCCGTAAAAGAATAGCCTCTTCCTAATAAGACACCCTGTTACCCTAGTCTAAATCAATTATCCTCAGTGAAAACCAATTGTATTCACTTGAACGTATGCGACTTTTAAAGCGAAATCGATTCGGACAAAGGCTAAAGTTTATCTTCTGGAATTAGCCAATAAATTCAGGCGTAATAATGCCCTCGCTAATTGATATTAGCAGTGTGACTATATACTAATCTCTCGAATACTTAAACGATTAAGTTGTGTATTTAGTAAGAGTGTACTGATTTAATAATATAAATATAAACATAAACATAAATATAAAAACTAATGCATGAATTAACTTTTAAAAAAATCCGATTAATTCATCTCTAATTAAGGTTTTGCCATGTATATGGGTCGTAAAGGGTTAGTGTTTACTTATAATCTTAATGGGTGATCTAGAGGGGAAAAATAAAAGTGTGAATATTAATGCTGTAAAAATAAATTTTAATGCTTTAAGGTTGTGATTCTGCATTTAGTTTTTAACTGAAAAACAATGTATTTATCACCATTCGGTACTAGGTTAATTAGGGTTTTACTTAATCGATTAAGTTAATCTAGGAAAAGGAGGCATTAGTTTTACACTAGTGCTTATGTAATGGAAAAATGAACCCCGAATATAGGATTACGTATTGTTATTTTCCGATGAGTCAAAAACGATACCGACTCATAAAATACTGTTGCTTTGGGTCTTGAAAAGCTTTCCCGCCAAGGTTTTAATCTTCATCAGGGCATCTAATTTTCGACCATATGTTTAAAGCAAAAAGTATACGTTTTAATAACTAGGCTAATTACCGCTTCAAATCACTTACTGTAATAGATGTTTGTAAGCGATTTCTCGTTGTTTAAGAAATTTACCTAATAAAAAACATAATTATTTTTAGGGTGTAATTTAGTTAATAAATCTCAATTTAAGTGCCATATTTCATTATAAATCAATAAGTTCTCAGCGCGCCGTGTATTCTCGACTTAAGTGGCACTGATCAGACATACGTAGTGGGAAAACGCGGACAATAGCTAATTTTCTATATTCAAAAAAGGAATTTAAATCGATTACTTATAGTAAAAAGGAATACTGAACGCGAGAGGTAAGCGAATGTTTAGTGCAGTAATTATTAAATGGTTTAATACGGCTATTAAATCAATAATTTACCTAAAAAACACAAAGCGGTGAAAAGGGTTCACCGCTTTCAGAGCTAATTACATAGACTCAAGTGTTTTACCACGGGTTTCTGTAATGTATTTAGCCACAAAAAATATGCTAATAAGTGCCGATAAAGCATAAAAGCCGTACGCACCTGCAAGGCCAATGTTAGCCAGCATAATAGGGAAGGTCATGGTAATGGCAAAGTTAGCAATCCACTGTGCGCTTGCAGCAACAGCAAGCGCTGCACCGCGAATACGGTTATTAAACATTTCGCCTAATAACACCCACACAACGGGGCCCCAACTTAATCCAAAAAATACCACAAATAAGTTAGCCATTATAAGCGCAAACGAACCCATGTTATCGCTAAGTGCGAGCTTGCCTGCTTCATCAAGGCCTGCGCTGCCAAATATATAAGTAAGCGCGCTTAAGCTAATAAACATACCCACACTGCCTACAAGCAATAGTGGCTTACGGCCAATTTTGTCAACAAGGGCAATAGCAATAAAGGTCGATACAATATTAGTAGTACCCGCTAATACATTTATAAATAGCGATTGCGACTCGTCAAACCCAGCAGCTTGCCAAAGCTCAGAGCCGTAATAAAATACCACGTTAATACCTACAAATTGCTGAAACACACTCAGCGCAACACCCGCCCAAACAATTGGGTGTACTTTTTTACTGCCATCAATAAATAAATCGCGAATACTCGGCTTTTTATCGCTATGCAAGGAGCTTTTAACATCGCTTATTTGCGCAGCAACGTTGTCGTTCGAAATTTTACTAAATACCGTTTTTGCATCGTCTACTTTACCTTGCGCTACTAAATAACGAGGCGACTCAGGAATAAACAACACACCCACTAAAAAAAGTATTGCAGGCACAAGCTCAGCCCAAAACATCCAGCGCCAAGCGGCTGTATCAAGCATTAAAATATTTTGCGCGCTACCAGCTGCATCAGCAATTAAATAGTTACTTAAAAACGCAGCAAATAAACCCAATACAATAGCGAGTTGCTGTAATGTAGCTAAACGACCACGAAGGGCTGGTGGCGCAACCTCTGCAATATAAGCTGGCGCCAATACCGATGCAGCACCAATACCTAAACCACCAAATAAGCGGTAAAAAATAAACTCCGCAGAGCTTTCGCTAATGCCCGACCCAAATGCGCTAATAGCAAAAATAATCGCGGTGATGATCATAATTGCACGGCGACCAAACTTATCAGCCAGCGGCCCCGCAGCAAGTGCACCTAGGGCACAGCCAAGTAACACAGACGCTACGTTAAAGCCCGTAGCCACACTGCTTGAATTAAAAGCATTACCGAGTGCCGACACCGTGCCGTTAATCACGCCCGAGTCAAAACCAAATAAAAAACCACCAATAGCAGCCACGGCAGAGATAAAAATTACGTAAAAAAGAGAAGTGTTTTCAGCTGTGTTGGCTGAGAGGGAAGGCGGTGTGTGCGTTGTCATTATGTGCCCTGAAAGTTAATTTAAATTTAAAGGAGCATAATATCGTAAAGCGTTATGGTTGAATATGCTTGTGCGGGTATAAAGGGTTTGGCGAGTATAAATTAAGCCGTTTAAAGGTTTTAGTTTAAAGGGTTTAAAATTAGGTAACCGCCTTTTTAAATAACACAGCCTGAATCTCAATAAACAATTTGCTTTGTATGGGAAGTGCCTGTTTTGTCCAATATTGCTAATCTCACCGTTTAGATGTGTTTTGCAATTACATAAACTAATCGGAAATTAGGTAATTGTTTACATGTAGTTACTTTTTGGCTAGGGTAGATAGATCATAGAATATGGACGTTTGTCGGTCTTAAGAGTGACAAACGTCGTAGGTTAAGTTGTTATAAGTTTAAGGAAGCACAGTGCAAATATCAGAACTATTGCAATTGTCATTTTGGATTGACGAAAATATTAAGACCACTCAAATACCTCAGAAATATAAAGCATTACAGACGGGTATTCAGCAAAATGTAAACATTAGAAATAATCAGCCTAAACAACCATTTGAAACTCAGAAAAAAGCTCTTATCGATGCAATTAAGGTTGTAGATACTAGTGGATTAACATATCAACAAGAGAATATGTTAACCCACTTAAATATTACCCAAAATATTGGCAATGAAGGTATTGAACGTATTGAGGGCATTCTCTATAAAAACGCTCTTGATGTTGCGACCGCAGCAGCTGAAATGTCTAAAATTACGCAGGAAATAAACGCAGCGATACAAAAGTCAGATCAAATAAAAACTGCAATAGATCCACTTATGACAACTCAAGATGAAGATGAACTAGAAAAAGGAAGTGTTGTCATGCGTGTACATTTCCAAAACGAAGTTGGTATGGATAATGTTACAGACTTTAAACAGCTTGGTAACTCTTGGTGGGAAATTGGACGCGGTATAGCAATGGCACATGGTAGTGCCCCAGAAGATATAAAAGTAGTTGGTGCCAGTAAAGGTTCTATAGTCATAGAATTAGCTGTAGTTGCCGCAATAGCTACAACAGCTAGTGCTATAATTTTATCAGCTCTCAAAGTTGCTGACCGGGTTTTAACAATTCGAAAAAAAGTCGAAGAAATTAAATCTTTAAAACTAAATAATCAAAAATTAGAAATTGATCTAGCAAAAGAAGCAGATAAGGAGAAAAAAGAAGGTCTGGAGAAAATCACTAAAGAAATCTCTGCAAAGTTAAACATTGAGCTTAACGGTGATGGAGAAAAAGTTAAAGTTCTGGAGAAGTCAGTTAAAAATCTAATAGATTTTGTTGAAAAAGGTGGGGAAGTAGATTTTTTTACTGATGATGAAAATTCGGAAGATCCTGAGACAAAGGTGTTAAAGAAAAATTTTGATGAAATTAAAAAATTGGAAAAACGTGTTTTAATGCTTGAGAGTAAAACCTAACGAGTGATTAATCCCATAAACCACTAATTCATAACTAGTATGAAAAGTATTTTTAGCACTATTTATAGTGCTAAATCCTCCCCAGCCTCTGTCTTACACCTCAAAGTTATTAAAGTATTCTTTTTGCAGCTCTATAGTCAGTGCTTTAGGGCGAATACCTTGTACTAAGCTATATACCTCATCTTTTGTGTAACCTGCCGAATTTAAAATAAGCGCAGCAACCAACCCTGTGCGACCAGTGCCGCCTTTGCAATGTATGGCAATGGTTTGTTTTTGCTGTATGGCTTGTAGTATGTCTGTTTTGTGGGTGTTCCAGCTTGATGTAAAAGGCTGTTTGGGTGCTTCGTCGTCATTTATAGGTAAATGAAACCAGGTTATATCGTGCTTATTGCACTCAGTATTAATTGTTTGTACGTTGTTTTTTTCAAGCTCCTTTTGCGGCATAAGCGATAGTAGCATGTGAGTGCCAGCGGCTTTTAATGTAGCGATTGAATCCGCTAGGTTTTGCGTTTTTGTACCAGGGCAAGGCGTAAAAATAATATTTGCGCCGTTATTGAGTGATAAAACATCGTATGGGTGCGCGCTCATGGTAAGTCCTTTATTTTTAATAAATTTACTTTTATACACTCACTATAGCGTGCTTTAGTTACAAGTTTAAGATTGAATAATAAGCATAAATGCTAGATACTGTTTTTATATACAGTTGTGGCGATGTTATGAGAAAAGAATTACCAGCAAAATACTATTTAGCGCATTTTAGAGAGCTTATTGAGTTTGTAACAAGTAAATGTATGCATTTACTTGAGCCTAAACATAGTGAATTTATTAGTAAAATTAACCAACTAGATGAGCAAAGCCAATGCATGTTGGCGCGTGTGTATTCGCGCAAGCCTTATTTAGTGCAGGCGCAATCGCTTAATTATGAAGAAATAACTTCGCCGCATCAGGCTATTTATACGCTAAAAACAGCGGGTATTTTATATGAGCCAAACGCACAGCATTACAAGCAGCTTATTGCGCATTTAACCAAGCCCATGTTGGTGGAGTTACTCAGTAATTACAGTGAGCAATTAAGCTTTAAAAAAAGCGCAGCTAAAGGTGAGTTGGTTACTATTGCGTGTCAGTTTTTTAGTGAGCGCACAGATGATCTTGCCCCTTTATCTAGCCAGTATGTCATTAATAACCGAGAAGATTATTACGAGTATTTTGAATTTTTATTTGCAGGGCGCTTAAGTAGTGGCGATGTAAACCATCAAAACCGCTTTGTTATGCGCGATTTAGGGTTAACCGCTACCCGCGAAGGGCACAGCGAGAGCTTGTCGCGCTTTAATACACTCGCTGAGGCGCAATCTAATTACGTTTTAAATCGTTACCGTTTAGCGTTTAAAAACATCGGCAAAACAGCCGGTAATACAAAAGATGAAACCTTTGATGACAAAACCCCTTACACCGAGCTTGCGCATTTAGTATTGGCGCAACCGGCGCATGGCGCACAAGCGCACGACATTAAAAACAAACTGCTGGTTAGGCTGTATAAACAACTTAAAAATACCGATAGCGAACTTGCCTTTAGCCTACTTGAAGGCTGCACCGATTACGCCGAAGCACAAGAAATTCAAATAAGAGAGCAATACCGCCTAGGTAATAAAGCGTGGGTAAAAGCGCAGCTAGAGCAAATTATAGAAAACCCGCTCACCGACGATCTACTGTACTTTGCTGATGACTTTTTAATGCGTAAGTTTAATAAACAAACGCGTTCGCGCTTAAGTACTATGCTGGCCGACACCCAGTGTGTGCTTGAAATTGACGAAATTTACCGAGGCGATGTAGAGCAAGGCGTAAATGAGCATTACAGTGCAAAAGGGTTAACGGTATTTAATACCGAAAACACCTTATGGCAAAGCTTGTTTGGCTTAGTATTTTGGCACGAGTTATTTATTGAATCGCCTTACCCACCGTGTAATGAATTTGATATTTACCCGCAAGTTTTACAGCTTGATAATTTTTATGAAGCACAAAGCACGCAAATTGACGCACGTTTAAAAAGCTGTAGCACTAATCAGGCGCTGCTTAATTTGGTATGTAAGCATGCCGCGCAGTATTTTGAGCAGCCCAATGGTTTATTTAGATGGCGCAGCAATTTATTAGAGCCACTAGAGGCACTTATTTTAAACAGCCCGCTTGAAGCGTTAATTGCGCACTTAACGGCTATGAGCAAACACTATTTACAGCTAAAAGACGGCTACCCCGACTTAATGGTTATTAATAATGGCCAAGTACATTTTGAAGAGGTAAAAGCCCCAGGCGATAAACTTAGGCGCAACCAATTAACCACCATTGATAATTTAAAAAATGTAGGTTTTACAGTATATATTGCTGCAGTTAAGTGGTTTGTAGACCCTAACCGTATTTACAGCGTGGTTGATATAGAAACCACGGGTGGCTTAAAAGGCGGTAACCGTATTACCGAAATTGGCGTAGTTAAAGTGCAGCACGGTAAAGTGATTGATACCTGGACGACTCTTATTAATCCGCAGCGCCATATCCCAAGCTTTATTACTAAATTGACCGGCATAAGCGATGGCATGGTTTACAACGCGCCTGTATTTGCCGATATAGCACAGCCACTACTAGATAAACTCGCAGGTAGTATTTTTGTAGCCCATAACGTGAACTTTGATTACGGTTTTATTAAAAAAGAATGCGAGGTTGCAGGGCACTTTTTTAAAATGCCAAAAATGTGCACCGTGGTTGAATCGCGCAGAGCGTTTAAAGGCTTAAAGTCGTATTCGCTTGGTAACCTTAGCGCGCATTTTAATTTAAACTTAACCAGCCATCACCGCGCATTGGCCGATGCTACCGCCACTGCCGAGCTGTTATTGCTGATCCAAAACAGTGAAACGCTAACGCAGTAAACGAGTAATTCATATTTAAGCTCATGAAACTTAAGTAATTAAGTAACGTTATTATAATTTTTTAATTATTTTTGGAATAAAGTGTTTTTGTAAATCGTCTTCTTTATGTCAATCCGACAAACTAGAGGACAAAACAATGACTAAATTAAATAAAATTGTAAGCGTAATGATGTTAAGCGGTGTGTGTACTTTTACAGGTGCAGTGCACGCCGCTGATATTGAACTATCTCAGTCAACGTCGGCGCAGCAACAAACATCTACATCTATTACGCTTTCACAAAATGGTTTAACAGCCAGTGGTAGCAACGAGTCAAACGTATCTAACGATACACAAGTAACGGCTGATGATTCGCAAAACACTGATTCAACGGCGAATAACACGCAAACTCCAGCGCAAGAAAGCAGTGAGGCCGCAGAGCCTGCAAATTCATTAGTCGCATCTGCTAGCTCATCTTTAAATAATGCATTAAATGCATCGGCCTCGTCTTTAAATGCCACAGCCAATTCCACAGCCAATACAGCGCTTGATACAACAGCGCAGTTAACTTCATCGGCGGGTAATTTAACAACCGCTGTGAGCCAGTCGTCATTACTTTCTGTTACCTCTGAACAAGGCGCTCAGCCAGATACTACCGATACACCAGCCGATACCTCTTTACTTTCAAATGTAAGTAGCGCTACCGATTCAGTTACACAAGCTGATGCAACAAATGCGCTTAATGCGGGTGAGCTTACAAACCAACTAGCAATTACTAATACGGCTGCAAACTCAGTGAACTCTGCACTGCAAGCAGGTGATGCAATTAATACCAGTAATGAAGTAGTAAGCAGTGTTCAGCAATCTTTAATTGCTAGTGTGCAAGACAGTACGGTTAGTAGTTTACAAAGCACGGTACAGCAAAGTGTTAGCGGGCAGGTGAGTGCAGCGGTTACTGATCAAATTAGTAACGATGTAGCACTTAGCACCGCAAGTGAAGTAGTAACCAACATTACTAACGATTTAGACCTAGGCCTTTAATACGCAAAGTGCTTGCACAAACGCCGAATAGGAAAACCTATTCGGCCTGTTGGAGAATAAATATGAAAGCAGTTATAACCGCCACATTGTGTGTTTTTAGTGCCCAAGCGGTGCTTGCTCAAACCAGCCACGTTAAAACAGCTGAGCAAAATAAGCCCTTTAAAAGTAGCTTTGAGCTAAATGCAGATGCTGAAGTTGGGGTATTAAGTAACTCGGCGCTGTCTGTTCAAGAGCTTGACGATATTTCGTCGCAAAGCGACAGCGGCATAAAAACCGCAGCCGGTGTTAATGCAAAATGGCAAGTAACCAAAAGCGCTAAATTAACCTCAAGCTATAAGTTTGAACAACAAGACTACGATGAATTTGATCAATACGATTTAGACCTGCATCAATATGGTTTAGATGGCAGTTATAGCTTTAATAGCCATGAGGTAGGGGTTCGTTACGATGGCGCAAAAGCAAATGTAGATGGCGAAACATTTTTACATTTTAATCAAGCCAGCGCCTACTATGGTCATTTTTTAAACCCGCATACGTATTTGCGTATGAGTGTAAAAACCAAAGCTAAACGTTTTGCTACAGCAAAAGCACGTAATGCCGACGGCGTAGGCGGCGATGTAGCGCTTTATCATTTTATAAATAACGGCCAAACCATGCTAATGGCAGCGCTAAGTGCCGATAAAGAAAACGCCGACGACAACCAATACGACTTTAACGGCTACGGCTTTACTACTAAAGTTACGCACAAATTTACGGCCTTTAATGTAGCGAATAAAGTGGGCGCAGGCTGGCGTTATCAAAATAAAGATTACGATGAGCAAACAACGGATGATTTTTTTGAGCAAATACCGTCGCGAGATGAGCACAGAAATGTAGTTAATGCGTTTTATAATCTAGCTGTGTTTGAGCACGTAACACTCATAGCCGAGGCTGAATATGGCGATTATCAATCAAAGCTTAGTAGCAATACCTATACGCAATCGGTTTTATCGGCGTCAGTTAAAGTGCATTTTTAGGTGGGTAAATGGCGCCATAACCAAAGGTGGTGTCTTTGCCTTGCTCGCCTAAGTCGACGGCCAGCGATGTAAGCTCGTTAAGTGCTTTGGTTTTATTATTACCATGCTTTAACAATAAACAACTTAATGCCGCGCTAACATGCGGCGCCGCCATTGACGTACCCGACTCCCTTCCAAATTTTCCATTGCCTTGGCTTGTAACAACATTTACACCAAGGGCTGCAAAGTCTATGTAACCGCCTTTATTTGACCATCTATAAATTTGGTTTGTTGCATCAATAGCACTTACCGCTATCACGCTTTTATACGCACCTGGGTATAACGGCTGCGACGCCGGCCCTTGGTTACCAGCAGCAGCTACAATTAACACGTTTTGTTTTATTGCTGCAGTAATACTTGCTTCTAAAACTGCGTTATTTGGCCCTGTTAGGCTCATATTAATTACGGGTATTTTATTACTTACTAACCAGTTAAGTGCTTCTACTATGGCAAATAATGTAGCCCCTTGTGCATATTCAGATTGCCTATAAAACACCTCGGCACTGTAAAGCTTGGCACTGCCTAAAAGCGGGCTAAGTTTTGCGCCTTTACCTGTAATTAGCCCTGCAATGGCGGTGCCGTGTAAATTTGGCGAGCTTAACCCTTGTGGTAAAAAGCTTTGCGTAGTGATATTTGTACCTTCAAAAGCACTGTGTTTGGTATTAATGGCGCTGTCGATCATGCCAATTTTTACGCTTTGTGTGCAGTAAGGGGCAATAGAGTTATTTGGTGTTACTTTTGCGGTAGGCTCGCCAGTTTGCGCTTGGTATATGTGGTTTCGGTCAAGTATTGCAGACTCATCTAAGTTAAGCGCTTTTAATAACTCACTTTTAGAATTAACACCTTGGGGCACGTTAAAGCGCACTAAGCTCATGTTAAGTGCGTTGTAATTTTTTACCGATACAATAGTCACATTTTGCTGCTGTAGGGTATTAAGTTGTTGGCTATTTGCCATTAATAACCATTGGCGCTCTATTGCTCTAAAGCTGTTTTCTAGCTCTACTTCAACAAATGCGGTGTTTTGACTATTTATATTAATGTTAAGCACATTAGGTAAACTACTAATTGGCTCACTAATTTGCGCTTTTAGTTCATCAATCGACACTTGTGGTACAGGCACCGGAAGCGGCAGGCGCTGTGCACGCTCTATTGTTTGTTCAATACGCTGCTCTATTGGGTTTAACTGTCCAAGCACTTGATCGACTTTAACTATATTGGCAGAACTCGTTGCGCTAAATATGCAAAGCGAAGCGGCTATTATGTGTTTAACGCGTGTGTTTTTAATATTCATAGTGGGTTACTTTTATTAAATTTATCATGCTAGTTAGTTAACGTTTAACACATAAAAATATTTCATTATTCAAATTATTTTGATTATTTGGGAATAAATGTTTTTTTGAATCGTCTTCTTTATAAAAGAGGTAAAAATCAATGAACGAAACATTAAAAACCTTATTGCCCATGCTTAGGCGTTTTGCCTATTCGCTAACGGGTAGTAAAGCAGATGCAGACGATGTAGTGCAAATAACAATTGAAAAACTATTAGTAAAAGGCATTCCAGATGACGTTGAGCCTGCTAAATGGGCGTTTAAAATTTGCCGCAATGTGTGGATAGACGAATACCGCTCACGCAAGGTAAGGCAAAATACGGCCCAGGCCGATATATTACCAGAGCCAATTACAAGTAATGAGCACCAAACACTCGAAAACAAACAAATACTTAAAAATGTAAATACAGCACTTGGGCAATTACCCGAAGAGCAACGCGCCATCGTATCGCTGGTGGCAGTGCAGGGCATGGCCTATAAAGACGTAGCACATACACTCGATATACCTATAGGCAGTGTAATGAGTAAATTATCGCGAGCACGCAGTACACTTTATAACTTAATAAAACCCGACTTTAAAAAGGAGCAAGTATGAACATTAACGCCGAAACACTTAGCGCCTTTTTAGACTCAGAGCTAAGCGAGCACGAAATGGAACAAGTGCGTAAAGCCCTTGAAACCGATGATGAACTAGTAATGCGACTTGCAGAGCTAAGTGAAGTAGACATGCGAGTAAAAGAGCACGCAACAAGTATTGATGACGCCCCCCTTAGTGACTCATTAGCTAAAACGGTTGCAAAGCTTGATACAGCAACGACTAAAAACACGTTAAATAGCAATGTAGTGGCGTTAACGCCTTGGCAAAAGGCTAAGCACTCGGCTAATAAAAGCTTAGCAATAGCTGCAAGTGTTGCCGTGGTATTTGGTATTGCAATAACTAGTTATTTACAACCCAATGAGTCGCAAAATTTAGTAGCCAGTAGCATAGCCTCAGCCCTTAATACACAGCTAAGTAGTGGAGAGTATGAGCAAAGTGATGGCTCAGTATTTAGCGCGCAGCTTAGTTTTAAAAATCAGCAAGGTGAGCTTTGTAGGCAGTATGCACTAAGTTCAAACAACACAACGCAAACAAGTATTGCATGTAAAACGCAAAGCGGTTGGCAAATTAAAGCGCAAACAGCCACGCAGCAAAGTAATAATGGCGCACAATATCAAACGGCGTCTAATAACAGTGAGTTAGATGCTGTTATAGACAGCATGATCAGCGGCGCACCACTAGATAGAGCGCAAGAGCAGCAAGCAATTAGCGCAAAGTGGCAGTTAAACAAATAATAATGTGCATAAACGAGGTGAATTATGAAAACATCTATTCTAATTATCAGTATTTTACTTATGGCGGGTTGTGCATCTAAACCCGACTACCGCGCCGCGAATAATGGCTCACAAGGTTACAGCGAGCAAAAAATTAGTAATGATCAATACCGCGTAGAGTTTAAAAGTGTGTCAAACAACGTAGCAGATGCCGGTGACTATGCATTACTACGCGCAGCTGAGCTTACCCAAGCGCAAGGCTACGACTGGTTTGTTGTAACAAATAAAGAAACCTTTGTTGAGTCTAAATCGCAAGCGCCCGCGTCATCTATCAGTGCATCACACAGCCAACAATATGAGCGAAACTGTGGTTTATTAACCTGCGAAACACGCGTACAGCCGAGCAATAGTGTAGGCTTACAAGTGAGCAACAGTGATAAACGCAAAGAAGTACACACCCTGATTGATATTAAAATGGGCAAAGGCATTAAACCCAGCGATAACAGCTATAGCGCACAAGATTTAATTGAAAACTTAAGCAAAAAAGCACAAAAGTAAGCGCTTTGTAAAAGCACTTAGCTTGTTTTAGCTAAGTGCTTTTTTCGTGGTAAAAAACCAGTAACCAACATAGTACCCACAATAACAAATAATGCGCCTAATAATGTATTTGGCCCAATTTGCTCATCTAAAATTAAATGTCCCCAAAAAATGCCAAATAGCGGAATTAAAAACGTGACAGTGAGTGCTGAAGTTGGGCCTATATCTTCAATAAGCTTAAAAAATAAAATATAAGCAAGTGCGGTACACACTACGCCAAGGGTTAAAACGCCGAGCATAACGTTGGTGGTAGGAACTTCACGCATTGGCATAAATAAAATAAGGGGCAGTACCATAAAACTTGCTGCCCACATTGAGCCGTGTGCGTTATCGAACGGTGCAAGCTTTGGCGCATTTTTTGTGTAATGGGATGCAATGGCATAGCAAAGCGAAGCGCTCAATGCTGTTACTATGGCTATTATTGATTGACTATTTAATACAAAATGGTTTTGCCCAACTAAAATTGCCACGCCTATTAAACCCAACAGCAAGCCTAAAACCATACTCTTAGTAGGCTTGGTTTTACTCCAAATAATACCCACAACAGCGCCCCAAATAGGGGTTGTTGAATTTAAAATAGATAACGTAGATGCGCTAATAGTTTGTGCGGCATAAGCAAAAAGTAAAAAAGGCAGAGCAGAGTTAAGTGCGCCAATTATAAAAAAGTGCTTTTTGTGTTGGATAAACGCTAATCGGCGCTTTAAATACAGTGCAACTATAAAAAGTGTGAGTGCCGCAAAGCCGACTCTAAATTCTATTAACACCGCGGGCCCTAAACTATTAGCAGCCATTCGCATAAATAAAAATGACGCGCCCCAAATTGCAGCCAGAAAAAATAACCTAAGTAAACTTGCTAAGCTCATGATAGTATTTTAATTATACAAATTAGATTACAGAATAACAGGCTTTGCAAAGAGTGTAAGCCAGATTCGGTACTCGCATATAAAAATAATAAAAGGACTAGTTATGGCTAGGTGTTTAGGGGTTACAGCAATTTTGGTTGTGGGTTTACTAAGTGGGTGTGGGTCGACCCCAGTTAACCTATACAGCGACAATACAATGAAGAAAAAAGAATACAATGGCATTAAAGCGTATAAAAAGGGGCTGTACGAACAAGCTTTTTATGATTTAAAAGAGCCCGCAGCACTTGGTTATAAAAGTGCACAATACACGTTGGCATTTATGTTTTTAAAAGGCCAATACTTGGAGCAATCTACTAAACTCGGGATGGGCTGGCTAGGCGTTGCAAAAGAAGCGGGGGTTGAAAATTGGTCTGCGCAATACGATGCATTTTACAGTGCAGCGACTACGCAGCAAAAACAACAAATAGACCAAACAGTGGCGTTGTATATAACGCAATTTGGCGTTAAAGCACAAAATATGACCTGTCGACGCTCAACTTCGCCTAGGCGTACATTTGGTGAAGTTAAAATTGATTGTACTAAGCACGACGGTAGCGTTACCGAGCACGATATACAAACAATAGAATAGCGTTATGGCTTTTCTAGTTTTTTTTCAAAGTCGCTTTTTACAATATCGAGTGCTTTTAAAACCTCTTCTGGGGCAACGTCGTGTTGCTCCAAAAGCATAATTAAATCTACTGCCAGTTTTACATGTGTAGGGGCTTGATCAAGTGGATTGTTCATTTAGATCTTTCTTTTTAGATATTTGACTAATGGCGACATCAATAGCAGTTTGAACGCGCTCTTCCATATGAATTCGCTCACTTTGTGGCAAATAAAAGGCCATATCTACATCGTAGCGAATATAGCGAGGGGGAAGTTGATTGAGCACCGTACAACAAAAGTCGGCCATAACATCTTCGTTGTAAACTTTATCTAGTTTACGTTTAAGGATTTCTTCAACCACTATTTTTTCGTAAAAGTTATGTATGTCTTCATGTAATCGCATCTTGCTTCCCTAAATATCCATTGCATTTTATGAGTTTATACTAAGGCTGGGTATAAATCGACAGCAGCTTTAAATAGTTGTTTATGAACATTAATTAACGAATTTACATTACGCTGATAGCCCCCGCCAAGTGCACACATGAGTGGGATGTTATTCATTTTACAATAATTGAGTATGTAATAGTCGCGATTGTAAACTCCCTCAAGGGATACATTAAATAGGCCAAGCTCGTCTTTTTGGTAAATATCTGCCCCTGCGTTATATAAAATAATGTCGGGGTTGTGAATGCGAACGCAAAATTCGAGTGCCTGTTTAAGGGTAGTTAAGTAGTCGGCATCTGTAGTGTTGGCCGGCATTGCAAAGTCGTAATCGGATTGCTGCTTTAAGCGCGGAAAGTTTTGTTCACAATGTATAGAGCAAGTGATTATATTACTTTGGTTTTGCGTTATTTGTGCGGTGCCGTCGCCTTGATGTACATCGCAATCAAAAATTAAAATAGTGTCGGCTTGATCTGTATTTATTAAATGAGCTGCTGCAATAGCAAGGTCGTTAAAAATACAAAAACCGCTGCCGCAATCACTGTATGCATGATGATAGCCACCACTTAAATTAGCGCTAAAACCATGCTTTAGCGCGTGTTCGCTACCTTGAATACTTGCACCAACCGATAATAAAGTGCGCTCTACCAATTGTTCTGAATAAGGAAAACCCATTTTTTTAATGGCTTTATTATTAAGTGACCCGTTTAAAAAGTCATTAATATAAGCTTGATTATGGCAAAGCGAAAGCTGAGCAGGCGTTGCTTTTATAGGCGAAGTAAAATGATTAGCCGTTAAGCCTAGATCTTCAATTTCTGCTTTGAGCAGTTGGTATTTCTGTATTGGAAAGCGATGGCGCTCAGGAAGCGTTAAAGCAGAATAAAGCGGGTGATAAAAAAACTGCATTAGCGTAATTGTTGTTTTTCGACTTGTTGAATTTTATCTTCGGTGGCCGAAATTGCTTTTCGGCATCTGCCTAATCGAGCATGTGTTGTTAAAATTTCCATATTAAGCTTTTGTGCTTGCGCTGGTGTGGCTTTTTCCATTTGCAGCTTACGCTCTTCAATCATTAATACCAGGCGGCGTTCAAATTCATGGTTTTGTTTAAGCTCGTCGTATAGCTCGTGCGACGATTGCATTATTTTTTGCACGGCTTGTTTATAAACTTTATTTTTTGGGCGTGGTTTAAAGTGGCTTTTGTTTTCTTTTGTCCAAATAGGCGTTGATTTAATAACACTAAACACGGCTTGCACTTGATTACCTATGCGCTCAAGAGCGTAAGTATATGCGTGGCGATGTTCACTTGGCGGTAGGCTTGCTATTTCATCTTCTATTTCTGTTACGTAGTCGGCAAGGTTCATGCTTTTAGTACTAAATACGCCGCGATCAAACAAGCTTGGCTGCGCTTGCATATAACGGTTTTTAGAAAACAATTTAGCTTTATCAAATTGCTCGGCTTGTTGCTTCAATGTGGCAACTTGTTGGCGTAATTTATCTAAAGCGTTTGCTAGCATTTTATAGGTAAGCCTCGTAAATAAGTTTTAATGCTAAAAGTATAACCATTGTATTAAATACCGGGCGTATAAATTTTCCGCCAAAACGGATGGCTGAGTGTGCACCAATCCAAGCGCCAAACATAATAAATAAACCCATAATTAAGCCCAGTAAAAAGTTTACGTGGCCAAGCGCTACAAAGGTTATGAGCGATATAAAGTTAGATACAAAGTTCATTGAGCGAGCCAAACCACAATTGAGTAAAAGGCTCATTTTATATAGTAAGCTATTTGAGGCAGTCCAAAACGTACCGGCGCCTGGGCCTGCTACGCCATCAAAAAAACCTAAAGCTAATCCTTGCAACCACTGTTTAACTTTTAAAGCGGGGCTTTTTGAAGGTAGTTCGTCGCCTTGCGTGGTACTTAAGCTGCCAAATAAGCTATAGCATGCCACCATAATTATAATGATAGGTAAAAGCTTGTTTAAAAAATCAATACTTAAATGATCAACAACAAGTGTACCAATTAAAGCGCCTATGCCTGTGGCAATAATAGAGCTTGCCCAAAACTTAGGACTAAATAGGTTTTTTTTATAATAAGTATAGCTGGCGGTTAAAGAGCCAAAGCTTGCGGCAAGTTTATTGGTACCAAGCGTTACATGCGGCGGTAAGCCTGCGGTTAATAGTGCGGGTACGGTAAGCAACCCGCCGCCACCGGCTATTGCATCAATAAAGCCAGCAGCAAGTGCCGCTGCACATAAAACTGCCAGTGTGGTTGGATCTAAAGCAAGTTCAAACATTAATAATCTATTTGTCTTTTAAAAGGTGGTAAGGTGTCGAGCATGGCTTTGCCGTAGCGCTTGGTAATTAAGCGCCTATCGAGAATGGTTATACAGCCTTCATCGCTCTCTTTTCGCAGCAGTCTACCACAGCTCTGTACCAATTTCTTTGCGGCATCGGGCACTGTGATAGACAAAAACGGGTTACCGCCTTTACTTTGTACAAATTCTGCTTGGGCTTCTTCTATTGGAGACGTTGGCACAGCAAACGGTATTTTTGTAATAATTAAATTTTCTAAATATTTACCAGGTAAATCAAGCCCTTCTGAAAGGCTTTGCGTACCAAATAAAATACTGCCTTTGCCAGCATCAATATTTTGAGAGTGCTTTTTAAGCAATGCTTCTCGCGACATTTCGCCTTGTACTAATAAGTTAAAACCTTTTGTTCTAAGAAACTTAGCCACATGGTCCATTTGCCAGTACGAGGCAAACAAAACTAGGTTAGCTTTTTTAGTACTTAAATACTCTGGCAGAGTTTGCGCTAAATGGTCGCTAAACGCTTTGTCGGTTGGTTCTATTTTACTAACCGGAATTCTAAGTGTTGCTTGTTTAGGGTAATCAAAAGGTGAGGGGACCTTAATAAATTTAACGCCTTCTTCTTTTGCTAAACCACTTTCGTAAGCAAAATGATCAAACGAACCTAGGGCACTTAAAGTGGCAGAGCATAAAACTGCACCGGCGCATTCATTCCACAATTTATCTTTTAGGTAGTAGCCTACTTCAATTGGGCAGTCGCTTAATAAATGATCGTGATGGCTTTTATACTCTAAGCGCTTTATCCACCTAGCGTGTGGTGTGCCTTCACCTTTATTTGCATAGCTATACCAAAGTTTATTTAACTGCTCTAAGCGGTTTATGTATTGTCCGCTTTCGGCTAAGACAGGGTCAGCAACGTAGGGTTTTATGTCACCATCGCTTACATCTTGGGTGAGGGTGTCGTGCATTTTGTTTAAGCAACGCAGTGCATCTAGTGTGGCATCGCTTATATCTTTAGCTTTGCTATGCAATGATTTAGGGATTTCGCCGTGCTCAAACCGGTACGTATCGTCTTTTGAGTATTCAAAGTCGGCGTTATCGAGAATATCACGCACTACTTTTAAATCTTTATTGGCGTCGTTAATGCTGTCGCACAGTTTGAAGTTTTGACCAATGGCTTTTTGACCAACTAATACCTTAGACATTTTGCCACTAAATTTGGTGAGTTTATCTAGCCAGTCTATGGTGCCTTTAATAGTGGCTGCCGCTGATGAAAAGTCGCGGGTAATATGCGCAAGGTGATGCGCTTCGTCTATTACATAAATAGTATTGTCGGGCTCGGGTAATATTTTACCGCCCCCTAAATCTAAATCAGCTAGTAATAACGAATGATTAATTACGAGTACATCCATTTGCATAAGCTGATTACGAGCAAGCTGAAACGGGCAGGTTTGGTGGGCTTTCATTTGGCGCTGACAGGCATGTTTATCACATGCAATTAAATTCCAAACTCTGTCGGGAATGGTGTCGGCCCAGCTGTCTCTATCGCCTTGCCATTTTTTATTAACGTATGCATCGTATAAATCTTTGAGGCACTTGGTTTCCATATCACTTAATGGTGAGGTAAGTGTAGGCATAAACTCCATTTGCGTTTGGCTATCACCATTAACTGCGTTATGTAGTTTATGTGCACAAATGTAGCGCTGCCTACCTTTTACTAGGTCAAACTTAAAGTCGAGCCCAGAATGCTTTTTAAAAAAAGGCAGCTCTTTAGCAATTAATTGCTCTTGCAATGCCACGGTAGCCGTAGAAATTACCAGCTTCTTTTTTTGTGCAAGGGCAAGCGGTAACGCACCTAAACAATAAGCAAGTGATTTACCTGTACCTGTGCCTGCTTCAATTACGCATATGCGCTGCTTTTTATGGTATTCGCCGGCAAGCGTTTTTGCTATTTCGGCGACGAGGTAGTTTTGGCTACTACGCGGACGATAATCAGTTAGGTTATTAGCCACATGCTGGTGTACTTGCCTAATTGTTTTTTTTAGTGAGTCAGAAAGCATGGGATGATTTGCCTAAACTATGTATATAATTACAGTGCTATGGATTTTAGAGTCATAAGAGTGTAACTACAAGCAACGATGAGATTAATTTAGTAATTTAATTAATGGTTCTAGATACGGCTTAAATTTTTTCCAGTCGTTTAGGGCGTCTTTGTAGATAGGTTGCCTTACCTGTTCTGAGCTGGGTGTTAAAACAGGACGTTTAGAATTATAAAAAGAGTAACAGCTTTCTTCTATTTCAATAGAGCAAAAACTCATTATTTCTTTTACAGTTGAGTCAAAGTTTTTGATTATGTGCTCATATTGAACGCTCAGAATATCATCTGAGTAAAGCGCCTTCCAATGCTCCATAAGCTCACAGTGCTTATTTATATATTGAGCTAGATTTTCAAAGCTATATGAGTATGTATGGCCTTCTGAGAAAGTATGTTTGTATAGGCTCCATGCTGTTGCTTTGTTATCTCGTCTAACATCAATTATTTTAGCATTGGGGAATAAAGACTTTATTAACGCAATATGTTGATAGTTAGCAGGAAGTTTATCAATAAAAATAGGCTTTTTGTTCCTTAAGGGCTCAATAAATTTAAGGTAGCGCTTTGAAAGATCTATAAGGGCTTGCTCTGTAATATTGTCTAAACCGTAAGGTGTTGTTGAAGTGTTTTTTTGCTCTAATAATTTAGCAATAGATATAATTTCAGTTAACTCATAGCTTGCATCTACCTTTGAGTGGCTAGCTAATATTTGTTCTATCAATGTAGAGCCGCTTCTTGGCATCCCAACAATAAAAACTAATTGAAAAGGTGGTGATGGAATGGTTGGTAGTTTTGTAATTAGATCTTTATTTATCGATTTTACACAGCGTGTATCAAATTTACTTTCGCGATATTTAATGTGTTTATTTTTTATTAAGTTACCGGCTTTATAATGATTAAAAGCAGTCTTACAGTCGTTTTTTTGCTCATACGCTTTACCTAGTGCAAAGTGTATGAATGCTTTTTTAGTTGGTTGAAGTAATGAGGTTGAGAGGGCTTCTAAGTCTTTTATTTCGTTATCTGTAAACTTATAAGTTTTTAAGTTAGCTAAGTTCCAATAAGTTTCTGTATTAGTGTTATCTTTTTTTAACGCTGCTTTATATAAGTCGATTGCTTGAGCTGAATCACCAATAATTTTTTTAATATTGCCCATTCTCAGTAAGCAAATAGAAGGGTGGAAGTTTTGCTCTTCTAATACAGAGAAAAGCTCAAAAGCAAGTTCAAAGTTCATTTGCTTAACATGACATGCTGCTAAAAGGCTCGTCATGCGAGGTGAAAGATCCACATTATCTAACTCTGATGTAACTTGGATAAATTCACTAAAGTGCTTTGTATTAAAAAGCGTTTCTAAATAATTGAAAGTAACAGTGATAGAAGTTGGATTACAATTAAAGTTATATTGAGATACTTTAAAATATGTTTGCAAATCACCTGCTTTAAATGCTGCTTCGCTTAACAATAGTAAGCATCGCTTTTCGTTTGGAACTAATTTTAATAAGTCCTGTATTATTTTTTGTGTGTTTTTAAAGTCACTCTTACGTAACTCTTCTTTGGCTTTCGATAATTGCTGATTAAACCATGATATCATTTCGTACTGTTTATAGGCTTCACGTTGATTACTTAACTCTTCTATCTCTTCATAGCACTTTGATAAGTGGAGCCAAGCTTGGTCTAATTCTGGTTGGCTATTAGTGATAGTGGTTAGTAGAGGAATAGCTTCTACATATAGTTTTTTTTCAATTAAATTTAATGCTTCTTTAAGCAGTTGCTCGTTAATCATTTTTACTCTTTTATTTATTGATTTAACTTACATTTACATAAAACTTATAAAGGTTCTATCGTGTATTTAACGTCAGGTTTTGTACTTTCAGCTCAGGCTAATGATACAGCACATGGTTTACAATATGAAATTTGGTTAACCACCGAAAATGGACCAATTAAGACCGTATCTGATAGTGAAACGGCTCTGTTTTTTATAAAAAGCGAAGATACAAATATAGTTAATAATGTTTTAAATGCAGAATCGGTTAACTTTTATATAAAACCTCTTGCTTTAAAAAACTTTCAGCAGCAAAAAATGAGTGCATGTTATTTTAAATCTTTAAGGCAATTTTATAGTGCAAGTAAAGCTTTAAAAAATAGCGGGATTACCTTATTTGAGGATGACATAAGACCAATTGATCGCTATTTAATGGAGCGCTTTATTAAGGGTGGTGCGTGGGTTACTGGTAATCATTTTGAGTATGAAAGTTATAGTGTAATTTTAAATGCTAAATTAAAAGCTAACTCTGATTATTCCCCCTCGCTTTCTAAGTTATCACTGGATATAGAATGTAATGAGAGCGGTGTATTGTTCTCTATTGGCCTGGTTGGGTGCGGGTTAGATTGTATTATAATGATAGGAGAGCCACAGTCGTTTGAACCAAGTGCAGGGTATACTATTATCTGGTGCGAGGATGAAGTTGCACTATTAAGATTGTTTGTAGAGCTAATTACAGAACATGACCCTGATATAATTATTGGTTGGAACGTTATTGAGTTTGATTTTTCCGTGCTTTATGAACGCGCGGAGGCTTTAGGGTTAAAATTAGCAATAGGTAGGGGAAAGCTTCCATTATATGTTCGTAAAGGTCACTTTACCCGTGTATTTATTCCCGGACGCTGTGTTATTGATGGGATCGATACGCTAAAAAATGCCACGTATAGCTTTGAAAGTTTTTCGCTCGCTAATGTTTCAAAGCAAATATTAGGGGAGTCAAAATTAATTGAGTCGAATAATAGTTTACAAGAAATTATTCGGCAATTTAATGAAGATAAGCTGTCACTTGCTGCATACAATAGGCAAGATTGCATACTTGTAAATAAAATTTTTGAAAAATTAAAGCTCCTCGACTTTGCTGTTATTAGAACCCAGTTAACAGGGCTTGAACTTGAAAAAAAAGGTGGCTCTGTTGCTGCCTTTATTAATATGTATTTACCACTTTTACATAGGAGTGGCTATGTGGCACCTAATATGGGGGACCACGGATTAACATTTGAAAGCCCTGGTGGCTATGTAATGGAGTCTTTACCTGGACTCTATAAAAATGTAATTGTTCTCGATTTTAAAAGTCTATACCCCAGTATTATGCAAACCTTTTATATTGACCCTCTTGGATTAATAGAAGGGTTAGCTAACCCTAGTAATAGTGTCGAAGGTTATAACTTCGCTAAATTCTCTCGAGAAAATCATCACTTACCTAAACTTATAAAAAGCTTAGCTTTACAGCGTCAGCTGGCAAAAGACCATAATGATCCTATGCTCTCTCAGGCAATTAAAATAATAATGAATAGTTTGTATGGCGTTTTAGGCTCTAAGGGATGCAGATTTTATGACCCAAGGCTGTCAAGTTCTATCACTCTGCGTGGGCACGAAATAATGCTACAAACTAAAAAGTGGATAGAGGAGTGTGGCTACAGTGTAATTTATGGAGACACAGATTCCACATTTATAAAATTAGACGATGAGTTAACTCATGATGAGTGCAATGAAATTGGAAAGTTTTTAGCTGATAAAATAAATACGGCTTGGGTTAGCGAGATTAAACAAACACATAATCTAACAAGTCATTTAGAAATAGAGTTTGAATCTCTTTATAGTCCTTTCTTTTTACCTACAATCAGAGGTAAGTCAGTTGGCTCTAAAAAGCGCTATGTTGGTCAATTAATAAAGCACAATGAAACAAAACTTGTTTTTAAAGGATTAGAAACAGTAAGAAGTGACTGGACTAAATTAGCGCAGCAGTTTCAATTTGATTTATTCACCCTCCTTTTTAAGCAGCCTTCTAAAATTGATATTCTAGTTAAAGAGTACATTAGTAACCTTATAAGAGGGGAATTTGATCATTTATTGGTTTTTAAAAAACGGTTAGGTCAAAATTTAAGCGATTATAGAAAAAATACCCCTCCTCACGTGCAAGCAGTAAAAAAGTTCCAGAAAAAAAATAGTGAATTTACTCTAAATAGAGGCGAATTTGTTACATTTGTTTACACAACTAATGGTGTGGAACTGTATCAAGGCTTACATAACTACGATTACCAAATATATTTAGAGAAACAAATAATCCCGTTATTTGATATGGTTTCAAGTTTTTGTAATTTAAATGTAAACTCAATATCCTCTGGACAGTTCAATCTAATTTAATAGTACCAATTAAGTGCTTAATCCATGTTTACTTTCCCAGGATACAAAACTTTGTTATTAAAACCCCCTTCCTGTACCTGCTTTATTTACATTTTCACTTTTATTTTAAAAAATGATTAACATTAGTTGGCTTTTAAAGCGTTTTTGTTTAGTATTTGTATTAGTTGCAGTTAACATGCTGTAACAAAAATAAATAATTAAATAATAAGTCGCTTCTAACAAGTGGTGACCCAGGGAGAATCAAATGTTAAATAATCAAGTTTCAAAAGCGGTGCGTTTAGCCCTTGCTTTTGGCGCAGCCTCTACAGCTGCTTTTTCTGCAAGTACATTCGCTGCAGAAGAAGAGTCAGCTGAAAAAGTAGAACGCATTGAAGTTACCGGTTCACGTATCAAACGCACAGATATGGAAACGGCTAGCCCAGTACAAATTACAACAGCAGAAGAAATCGCGGTTTCAGGTTTTACACGTGTAGAAGACATGTTAAACAGCTTACCTCAACTTGAAGCTTCATCTACTGCTTTCCAATCTAACGGCGCTACGGGTACTGCAACCCTAGATTTACGTGGTATGGGTTCTCAGCGTACTCTAGTTCTAATTAATGGCCGTCGTGCACAAGCGGGTGGTATTTACACTCAATCTGCTGATGTTAACCAAATTCCAGCTTCATTAATTCAACGTGTTGAAGTATTAACCGGTGGTGGTTCATCTACATACGGTGCAGATGCTGTTGCAGGTGTTGTTAACTTTGTAATGAACGATAAATTTGAAGGCTTTGCTGTTGATGTAGGTGCAACTGCATATCAACATGACAATGACAATGACTATATCCAAGGCCTTATGGATGACCAAGACTTTGATTACCCTACAGGTAGCTCAGGCCTAGATGGATCATCTTTTGACTTTAGTGCTACCTTAGGTGGTTCTTTTGACGGTGGTAAAGGTCACGCCGTTGGTTATATTACTTACAACAAGCAAAATGAACTTCGCCAAGGCGCTCGTGATTACTCTTCATGTGCTTTAAATGCTGCGGGTACTTCATGTGGTGGTTCTGGTAATGCTGTTGTTCCAAACTTCTACGTATCTTCACCAACTGATGATGGTGCTTTTGATTGGTCTGATTACGACTACTGGACACTTGATGGTACAGGCGGTTTCGAAAATTCAGTTGGCAATCTATACAACTACGCTCCTATAAACCACTTTATGCGCCCTGATGAACGTCATACATTTGGTTTATTTGCTGATTATGAAATAAATGATAATTTCCACCCATACGTGGAAGCTATGTTCATGCGTGACCGTACTACAGCACAAATCGCTGAATCAGGTACGTTCTTCAACGAAAACTATAATATTGACTACGACAGCCCACTTTTAAGTGACCAACAACGTCAAGACTTAACTGACCGCTTTGGTTTAACATCGGGTGATCAATTTGCTACTTACATCGGTAAACGTAATGTAGAAGGTGGCCCGCGTGCCGACCAACTTGAACATAACTCTTTCCGCTTAGTACTTGGTACTGAAGGCGAAATCAATGACATGTGGTCATACGATGCATTTGTTCAGTATGGTTCTACATCATCTTCTTCGGCTTATATAAATGACTTCTTTGGTCCACGTATAGCAACAGCTTTATCTGCAAATGGTGAAGATTGTGCAACTAGCGATGGCTGTATTCCTTATGAAGTATTTGAGTTTGAAGGTATTACATCAGAAGCGGCTGGCTCTTTAACAGGCACAGCTATTCTTAACGGTGTAACAGAGCAATTTATTGTTGGTGGTTATGTAACAGGTGAATTTGATTTTGGTTTACCAAGTTCAGATTACCCAATTGCAGCGGTATTTGGTACAGAGTACCGTGAAGAAACATTTAGCCGTACAGCTGATGAAGTATACGCACAAGGTTTATTACTAGGCCAAGGTGGTACTACTAAAAGCTTAAATGGTGAATACGACCTAACTGAGTTCTACACAGAAGTTAGTTTACCTATTCTTGAAGATGCACCTTTTGCTAAAAGCATTGCTGTTGATTTAGGCTACCGTTGGTCTGATTACAGTACTTCTGGTGCTGAACCTACTTACAAGTTAGCACTTGATTGGAATGTAACGGATGATTGGAAAGTTCGTACAAGCTATAACCGTGCGGTACGTGCTGCAAATAATGGTGAATTATTTGCTAACCAGAGTACTGGCTTATGGGGCGGTACAGATCCTTGTGCTACTGATTCTCCTTCATTATCTGCTGCGCAGTGTGCTAATGCAGGTGTTTCTGCATCTCAGTACGGTAATGTTTCTGCGAGCCCAGCATCTCAGTACAATGGTTTCTTCGGTGGTAACCCTGACTTAGACCCTGAAATTGCAGATACAATAACGTTTGGTATTGTTGCGAACCCATTTGAAGGGTTTAACTTCTCAGTTGATTACTGGGATATTGAACTTGAAGATGCGATTGGTAATATCAATCCTGAAGAGATTGTAACTAACTGTGCACTTACTGGTGATGCTGTTTTCTGTGATAACGTACAAAGAACATCTGGCAGCGGTAGCTTATGGATTGGTGATGGCCAAGTAGTAGCTACTAACGTTAACCTTGGTAAATTGCACTGGGAAGGTGTGGATTTAAGTGCAAACTACGATGTTGAAATTGCTGGTGGTATGTTAAAAGCTAACCTAATCGGTACTTACATGCTTAGTAAAGAGTACGATAACATTCCTGGTGTAAGTGAAGCTTATGACTGTGTAGGTACACTTGATAATAGCTGTTTTGCTCAACCTGAATGGCGTCATGTTTTAACTCTTAGCTACGACATGGATACTTTCTGGCGTGCAACTGCTAAATGGCGCTACTTCGGTGAAGTAAGTGATTACAGCGGTGACGATACTCTAGCTCAAGGTGGTATTAGCTCACAAAGTTACCTAGATCTTAAAGGTAGCTTCACTATTAATGAATACACTTCATTGTTAGTAGGTGTTAATAATGTTTTAGATAAAGAGCCACCTCTTTTAGGCGGAAGCTTATCAACAAATGCTAACGCTATTGCTGGTTACTACGACACGTTAGGTCGTTACTTCCATACAACTATATCATTCAAATTCTAATCATTTGTGGTATAAATAAAGCGAGCTTAGGCTCGCTTTTTTTATGGAGAAATTTAAGAATGACGCAAGTTAGCTTATCGCAAGCTTTAAAGGAGCTAAACAGTGGTCAAATCAATAAAGGAAAAGCAACACTTAATATATTAGCTGCTGATCAAAATACTGCAGAGCAGGCTCTAATTCTATTATTCAAGGTTGCAATGAGTGAAAAAGACATTGAAGAGGCAAAGCTATTTAGCGACAAGCTAGTGTCTATAGCTCCGAGCAAATTTGACTATACAAATACATTGGTTCAACTATATTTGTCGACCGATGATTCTGATATGGCAATCAGTAAATTAAAAGAATTTATAAATATCAATTCTGACCACGCAGGTGCTCATTTCTTACTTGGCAGCTTAGCGCGCAAATTTGGTGATGGATATTTAGCTAAACAGCATCTGAAAAAGGCTCAAGAAAATCAATTCCAAGATCTTTATTCGTTAAAATTAGAGATAGCATTGGTTTATTCTGAATTGCTAAACGACCATAAAAACGCAATATTATGCCTAGAAGAAGCTATAAAAATTCAAAGTGATAATGTAAGTGCTTACTTTAATTTAGCTAATATTTATGAGCAGTTGGGCAATAAAAGCAAAAGCTTAGAGTTATTCCAGCAAGTGCTATTTATAGAGCCAAGGCATGGCTTAGCGCACGCGAGACTTGCTGACATAAATACATTTGATCCTGCTTCAGCGCTGGAGTATGAAAAAATGAGTCTAAAAATTATAAAGCAAGAAAAGGACAATTTAATAGTTGCTGATTTATATTATGCCCTTGGAAAAGTATTTAATGATATTGCTGATTTTAAAAAAGCTTGGGAATATTATTTTAGAGCAAATGAGGTTAATCGCTCGTACATACCAAAATACAATAAATGTGATATTAAAAAACTAACAGAGTCAACTTTAGAACGCGGGGAAGAGTTAGTTACTAGCAATGGAAATAGTGAGTTAACACCAATCATAATTTGTGGCATGTTCCGCTCTGGCTCTACTTTAATCGAGCAAATACTTGCTGCATCTGATTATATTAGTGCTGGTGGCGAAATTGACTATATTCACAAAAATTTATTTAACTTAATTGCTAATCCAGTTGAGCTCGCAAATACAGCCAGTACAAGTGAGTTTAAAGAGGGCTATAACCGTGAGTTAGCACTTAGAGCTAATAAGAGGGCATTCGTCACAGATAAAAGGCCTGAGAACTACCTCTACATTGACTTAATCAAAAGTATTTATCCAAACGCTAAGATTATATGGACGGAGCGTGATATTCGAGATAATAGTTTATCGGCATATTTTCAACATTTAGGGCCTAGTTTAAATTATGCTACTAACCTTAGCGATACACTCCATTACTATACAGCGCAGCAAAAAGTTAAAAGCCATTGGTTAAAAAAATATACCGATGATATTTTTACGGTAAACTATGATGAATTAGTTTCAAAGCCTGAAAAAGTTCTTATACCGTTGTTTGATTTTTTAGGTATTGAATATAAAGATGAAAATAGCACATTCCATGAGAAAAAAAATATTGTAAGTACTGCGAGTGTTTGGCAAGTTAGAAAGCCCCTCTATACTTCTTCATCTGGTAGATATAAAAACTTTAGTGAGTACGTTAAGCAAAATATATCTGAAAAAGAGTTTGAAGCGTTTTATAACTTGTCGCTTTAATAGTTATATTTACAGCTCTCAGTAGAGAGCTGATATACTTTAATTCTGCGTTAGCAAATCTTTTATCTCCACAGAGGCTCTGCTTTTTTTTCTATTAACTTTGAGCTTATAAAGCTTGCTTAGAACAGTCGAACAAAATCGCGTTTGAGACCTATGTTCTATGAAAAAGAACTTGCTAAATAGCTCCCATTAACAGCACCAGCACATTGCACGGCACTATGGGAAGTCCACTCAATAGTTTTTCAATCATGGCAATATTATATAAGTTTAACCAATAGGGGAGCTGTTCATCTAGGCTGAGATCGTTCAGAGGGGCTTGAACTGGCACATTTTCTAGACTTAAACGAATTTTTAAATCCACTTTTAAGACCTGTTTCAATAACCTCTTCAAAATAAAAGCGAGTGGCTTCTAATGCTGTACGCTTATTTCTAGTTGATTTTATTCTTGTACCTATAGACTTCATTGACTTAAAGCCGTTCTGTCCTACATCCATCTACAATTGTTAAGTCGAGGAGCTGGTCAAATCAGTATAATAAACCTTCATACCCTATTTAAGCTAAAGTCAGAAAACTCTTCTGGAAGTATAAAGCCATCGGCTAATACTGGGTTTTAATCTAAAGTATAGGCATAACATCGCATGGAACGGTTAAACGTGGTTGTGTACTTTTTAAAGGATATGTACCGTGCCATATATAGCTAGGAAATATAATCATTTGACCTGTCTTGGGACAAATACTTCGCGCTATCTCTTCTCTTTCTTTGAGGTTTAAACACGTTTCCCCTAGTTTTAACCAGCCACTTTTATTAGTGTCATTTTCATTTAATTCATTGGGCAAAGAAATATAACTTGGTGCAGATAACCAGCCAGCAGGGTGTATATGGTTTGCATGAAACCCTTTGTTACCTAGCTTGACTGACCAACTTCCATTAACTTTAAATGCATTATTATTTCTCGAACACAGAGGGTGGCTTTGGTCTTTTGGCAGATTAGCTAAATAGCTTGTTATGCAATTATTCATAGAATGCTTAAAGTCGTTTATTAGCTTGTTACTTCTAAATAAGAGGTGCCCCTCTGTTTGGCTACCACTTCTTACACTTTGATCAAGCAATTGTGTACTGTGTGCGTGTAAATTGAGTAATAAATCAGTGAAGTTTTCAAAAAATTGTCCGCTAGTGCTATAACCTTTTGGTTTTTTAAGCTCAAAAACTTTTACGTATTGATCGTAATTCGTCAGCCAATGATATTTATCGTTAGCTGATAAGCGCCACGCGGTGCTTAAGTAAGCCCAAACTTCTTGATTAAAGTAATCGTATTTTAAAGCACTTTCTAATTGTACAATTGCATTTATGTAGTCTCCATTCATTATGAGATAATTTGCTAAATCTATACGGTATCTACTTTCATGTGGTGCTTTTTTAACAAGCTGATTCAATAAGTTAAAAGCTTTCTCATGGTCATTTAGCTTTCCTAAGACAACGCTATGCGCATGAAGTATTGCTTGATCATTGGGGAATAGTTTTAATGCATTGGTTGAAACATCTAAGGCAGACTCATAGCTATCAGATTTAATAAGCTGTGATATAAAAGAATGTTCAATTACAGGGTGAGGTTCGTACTTCTGCTTTACTAATTTATAGCTACTTAAAAACAATTTGTTGTTTTTCGTTGAGTAGTAAAGTTTATTAAGGCTTTCATGTGCAGGGACATAATAAGGAGCAATTGTTAAGCATTGATTTAAGTAGCGTTCACACTGCTGGTTATTATTTAAATCTTTATAAATACAGCCTATTAAATATAATACTTCTGGTGCGGTACTTTTCTTTTTTTCTATATTTAATAGTAGATCTAAAGCCTCATTAAAGCGTCCCATATTTCTTAAATTACAGGCTCTTTTATAGCTTATATAAATGTTATTTTGTTGTGCTTCAGGTAGCTTATTAATAATATTTTCAATTATATCTAACTCGCCTAATGCCTCATGAAGCTCTATTTTTAACCATAAAAACCTAAACTCTAAATTAGTTGGTGTATTTATTAATTGCACTAATTTGTTAGCTTCAAGTAAGTGACCTAATTTTATTAATGCTTCTAGTTTATTTAAAGTGAGCTTAGGTGAAACGGTTGTTGCTGTTGTGTTTAATAGATTTAAACAACTTATAAAATCGCCTAACTTACAAAGTAGTCCGGTATAGTTTTCTAATAATGGAGTGCTTTTAGGGCTGTTTTTTAGTGCGAATTGGTATATTTCAATGGCTTTATCACTTTTATTCAAAGCAGTTAAACTAGCTGCTTTTAGTAAATGGGCATCCAGATTTGAAAGTTTAAACTCATCAATTATATCAAGAGATTTTTGGAAGTTTTTTGTATTGTACGCAGTAAGAGCAGCTTTAAAGTTCTGCATATAAATTACATCCTGTTTATTTTTTATATTAACAGGATGTAAAATACATTTGAATTTTAATTTTCGCTTTTATCAGTCGATAAGTCTTTTATATTGACTGTACCCGAATTACTTTCAGTTTTTAGTTTTAATGCTTTTAATTTTTCAATTTGATCAGCAGAAAACCGACCAAAATCCATAGTTTTATTGGTGATTGAGTCAGAAATAAAGTTGAGGTTTACAGCTCCAACACCAGAGCCACTTCCATCGGCGCCCTTTGGATAAGTAGAGTTACTTACTACCGCATTAAGCATAGCTGCGTTATTAGTTGCTGAAGAGCCGCCGATAACTCTCTCAGTTCCAAATATATCTGTAATGCTCCAATCTTCAATTTTAAACCTAATCGACTTAGCATTTTTTACGTCGTATCGCATACCTGTATCTACATATTTTTCTAGGTGGTAATGCAGATCAGTCTCGAAATTTTCAAATAAAGGTTTTGTTTGCTCGAAGTATTTTGAAACGTAAAGTTTATTTTTTTTCCCAAGATATAAACCTCTGTTGGAATTAACAAATTCGTCGCCATTATCTTCAAGCTGATGAAATACCTTATTGCCATAGTAGGCTTCTGCTCTTAAGTTAGGACTGCCAATATTACCCTGGTAAAAGCCATACATAACAATAGGTTTATTAGTGAATTTTTTAAAAACTATTTTTTGAATATCATTTAGAGACAATGCATGCCCTGAGACGGATAAAAACTTTTCTTCTAAAATGCTATTTTTACCAAAGAGTAACTTTTCAGTGTCTCTAACAGGGTAGTGTTTGAGTAGTTGTTCAACTACTGCGGTGTTGTAGAGGTTTAACCAATAAGCTAGCTGTTCATTTAGTGATAAGTTATTTAAAGCTATCTCATTGGGTAAGCTTTCAAGGCTTACACGTATTTTATTAAATCCTTCACTTATTTCAGACTTACTAACTTCTTCAAAGAAAAACCGATTAGCTTCGTTCTTTGTATTTTTCTTTTTTGACGAACGCATTTTTGTGCCAATTAACGCTTGTGATTTAGACGCTTTTTTTCTATCCGAACGGCCAGTATCTACAACTGTTAACTTTAAAAGTTGGTCTAAATCATCATATGAAATAGTGATGTCATTATTAATACTAAAGTCAGAGAACTCTTTCGCTAAGCTCTCATCTTTAGCAGTTGCTAAGTTACTTAAAACCAAGCATGTAAGCAAAATCCACTTGTACATAACTACTCTCCTTAGGTTTTTTAAAATACAATCTTAAACAAAAAACATTCAGTAAACAAATTGCACACCTAAAATAAACAAATTTAAATAATATATTCACAAGTTTTATTTTAGTCGCGATTTTTCGTTTGTTGATCGCGGACTTTTTTTCTTGGCTAAGATTGTCCTTAAATTAGATGTGTTGCACTTTATGCAATAGTGATTAAATGGGGATGTGTTAATTATATGTTTATGTAAGTAATTGTAAACAAACGGTTTTTTTGGTTATTGTTTTGTTGACCTTGTGCTTGAAATGATATTAATATGCGCCAAGCAGTTAATTAAAAGTATTCGCTGCATACATATAAAAATAAAATTATTCGAGTATTCCAGGGAGAATCGTATGTTAAATAACAAAGTTTCAAAGGCTGTTCGCTTAGCGATTGCATTTGGCGCAGCATCTACAGTTGCATTTTCAGCAAATACAATTGCAGCAGAAGAAGGCGCAGAGAAAGTAGAGCGCATTCAAGTAACAGGTTCACGTATTAAGCAAGTTGATTTAGAGAACAGTTCTCCAGTTACTGTAATTACTGCGGCCGACATCAACCTTTCAGGTGAACCATCTGTAGGTGATGTATTAAATAACTTATCTTCAAACTCATTTGGCTCTTGGACGGGTGTATCTGGTTACGGTGCAGGTTCTTCTGCAACTTCAAGTATTAACCTTCGTGGTTTAGGTTCTGACGCAACACTTGTATTATTAGATGGTCGTCGTATGCCTGGCACAAGTACTTCTTCAGGTGCTTCTGCTGATACATCTCTTATCCCTATGGCTATCGTTGAACGTATTGAAATTTTACGTGATGGCGCATCTGCAGTATATGGTTCTGCAGCGGTTGCTGGTGTAATTAACATCATCACTAAAAAAGATTTTGATGGTTTAAATCTTAAATATGAATTCAACCAACCAAGCGTTGACGGCGGTGATAGCAGTACTTTCTCTGTATCGTCAGGTTTTACTGCTGAAAAAGGTAATATTGTTTTCACTTTCGAACACTCTGAAAGCGATGCTATTTATGATAGAGATATTTGGGCACTTGATGACGAAACATACGGTGCATACAGCTCTTACAGCCCAGTATCTAACTACTTAGATAGTACTGGCTACCATGCAAATTCAGATTTATGTGATGCAGAACCTAATACTGTAAACACTATCGATGCTGATGGTAATGGCCGTTGTACATATAGCTACGGTGAAGTGACTAAGTTTTACCCAGATACGAACAAAAACTCATTTTTAACTAACTTTACATATGAGTTATCAGACGACATTCGTTTTATTGGTCGCGCTATGGCGAGCTTCAACGAAACTGATGCACGTTATGCTGGTACTCCAGTATCTACTACACCTATCTACATGAGCGAAGATAACCAATATAATCCTTCTGATGAAGAAGTACGTATTTTCACTCGTGCAGTACCAATCGGTAACCGTGATACAACAACTGAAGTAACAACAACTGATATTTTAGTTGGCCTTGAAGGCTTTACAGATATTGGCAATGGCCTTGATTGGGAAATTAACTTTCAAAATAGCGTATCAAAAACTAACTCATTTGGTAAAAACTTAGTAAATGATGTTGCTTTCCAAGCTGCTATTGATAGCGGTGAATACGATGTATTTAATGTTTCAGGCATGAGTTACGATGACTGGAGTACAAGCATGACTGAGCTTTACCAAGAAGCAAATCATACAGGTACGTACGAAGGTCGTTACGAAAGTAAACAAATCGATGGTTTAGTTTCAACTACATTATTAGACGATGGTGAATTTATTGTCGCGGGTGTTGTTGGTGCTGAGTTTGAACAAATCGACTTCACTCAAATTAGTGACCCAGAGTCTGCAAACGGATTTATTTCTGGTGGTTCTGGTGGTGATGATGTGTATGCAGATCGTGACCGTACAGCTGCTTACTTTGAAGTACAAGCTTCTTTCCCGCACGATGTTGATTTAACTGTTGCTGGTCGATATGAAAAATATGACCAAAGTGGTACTACTAACCTTGGTGAGAAAAGCACTACGTTTGATAAGTTTGTACCTAAAGTTGGTTTAACTTGGCGTCCAACAGATACTTTATTACTTCGTGGTTCTTGGGGTGAGTCATTCCGTGCACCAAACATGGGTGAGATGTTCCAATCTTACGCACTAAGTTTCCCAACTGTTCGTGATACAGCATGGTGTACAGCTAACCCAAATCAAGAACTTGATGGTTACTGTGCTGATGCCGGTGAGCAAGTGGCAACATGGTTTGGTGGTAACACTGAGCTACAGGCTGAAGAAGGCGACTCTACTACATTAGGTTTTGTTTGGGATGCAGTTGAAGACCTTTCAATTGAGTTAACTTACTACTCAATTAACTACGATGATAAAATTGATAGTGTAGATAATGATGAGCTTCTTCGTTTAGAGTTAGAGCAAGGTGGTTTAAATGCTACACCAAGCACTATCGAGCGTAATGCAGTTACAGGTAAAATCGATTACATGTACACTGGTTATATCAACAAGAGCTCACTGTCTACTGATGGTATAGACTTCACAGCTAGATACCGTTTTGATACAGAGTTTGGTAACTTCTCAAGTACATTAAACGTATCACGCGTTTTATCATTTGAAGAAAAAGCTGATGCAGATGCTGAAGTATTTGATTACGCAGGTTTACAAGACTACCCTGAGTGGAAATCAGACTTAGCTGTTAATTACGCTTATGAAGATTTCTCGGCTACATGGACTATGTTCTATGTTGGTGCACAGGATTCTGGTAACGAAGAGTATGGCGTAGATTACTATGCTGATATTCCTAGCTACTTCAAACATAATGTTCAAGTAAGCTATGTTGCACCTACAAATACTAAAATTGCTTTAGGTGTAAATAACTTGTTCGATAAAACAGCTCCAAGTATTTACGATGGGTTCCGAGATTACCGTGACTCTACATGGTCGCTATATGATCAAACAGGGCGTTCATTGTACTTACGCTTAGAACAATCGTTCTAAACATTATATAACTTAGTTATTAAAATAAGCCCTGCTGGTTAGCGGGGCTTTTTTATACCAACTCTCTTAACTAGTTAGCTATTTATGTTCAAGCTGTGTCGAGAAAAACGCAGTCTATTATTTAATTTTGTCGGTTATGACTGCTGAATATTACTACTTACTATATCTATACCGCCATAAAACTAGAGTTTTTCACTCCCTAAATTAGACATAAATTAAAGCTATAAATAAATGTTATTGAATTGGAACTATATCAAAAAGTAAGTTTTACTACGTAGCTTGCAGCAGTGAGTTAAATGACTAATAAGGAAATATTATGTCAACATTATTTAAGTTAATAATAATCTCTTATTTGTGTGTTATTTCTTTTGAAATTAATGCCCAAAAACCCCAACCTACAATTGAAGATTTTTTTAAAAATCCTAAGTTCTCTAATCTACAACTTTCACCTAATGGAAAGTATTTAGCGGTACTTTCGCCAATTAACGATAGAAAAAATATTGTAATCCTTGAAACGGAGGGCTTAAAAAATGCAAAGCCAGTTACAAAATTTGATGATCAAGATATAAATAACTTTTCTTGGGCTAATGATAATGAAATCGTTTTTGACCTTGATAGTAATGGCAATGAAGCTTTTAGCCTGTACAAAATAAATGTAAATACTAAAAGGGCCAAAGTAATTGAACTAGTTGGTTCCAAAGTCGGCTCATCAGGTATTCGCTCTGCAAGCATAGTACATATGTTACCTAACGACCCAGATCACATTATTATCCAATACAATGGCAGGAATATTAAAGCGCCAGATTTATATAAATTGCCATTAAATAGTAAATGGGATCGTAAGCATGAAAGAAATTACAAAATGGATATCATTGCTAAGAACCCCGGTGGTTATCAAGGTTGGCTCTTAGATCACGACGGCGATGTCAGAGGGGCGCTCTCAATTGATGGACTAAGAGGTAAATTTTATTATAAAAATAAAGATGAAGAAAAGTTCCGAGTTTTACGAGAGTATAATATTGAAGATGAAAATATTACTCCATTAGCATTTGATTTTGATAATAAAACACTTTTTGTCTCTTCAAATATAGGTAGAGATACGTCTGCTTTATACTACTTTCATCCAGAGAAAAATGAATTGGGTGAATTAATTTTTGGCATGCCAGAGGTGGATGTTTCAAATTTAATGCTATCGATAAAACGTAAAAAGTTGTTAGGAGTGAAATACTTAGACGAGTATCCTGAGGTAGTTTATTTCGATACTGAAACAGCACAAATGATGGCCTCTCTTGAGAGCGCTTTCAAAGATAAAGTGGTCAATGTTACCAGCAGGTCGAAAGATGAAGTGCTTAATATTGTGTATGTAGGAAGCGACACTGATCCAGGCCATTATTATTTGTATGATAAGGCAAAAAACACGCTTAAATCATTAGTTTCGCCAATGGACTGGCTTGATAAAAGTCAGTTATCCCCAATGAAACCTATTAAGTTTAATAGCCGTGACGGTTTAACGATTCGAGGCTATCTTACAATACCCAAAGATAGCAACGGTAAAAGTTTGCCTTTAATTGTAAACCCTCATGGCGGCCCTTACGGTATTCGAAACACTTGGGGCTTTAATCCTGAAACACAATTTTTTGCGAGTCGAGGTTATGCAACAGTACAAGTAAACTTTCGTGGCTCTGGTGGTTATGGCCGTAGATTTCAGCAAGCAGGATACGGCGGTAAGTGGGGATCCGAAATGCAAAATGACTTAACAGATGCTGTTAAATATTTAGTAAGTGAAGGGGTTGTAGACCCAAAAAGGGTATGTATTTATGGTTCTAGTTACGGTGGCTATGCAACTATGGCCGGACTTACTTATACACCTGAGATATATAAGTGCGGTATCAATTATGTGGGCATAACCGATGTAAGTTTACTTTTTGATTCACTTCCTAAACATTGGGAACCTCAAAGAGAGTTATTAAAAAAGCAAATAGGTGATCCTGATGATGAAGCGCTAATGAAAAAAATATCACCGCTTTACCATGTTGATAAAATAGTGGCGCCTTTGATGATTGTACAAGGAGCAAAGGATCCTCGGGTTGTTAAAAAGCATGCTACAGATCTAAGAGATGCTTCAGAAGATCGTGGAATCGTGCTTACTGATGATGAGTGGATTATGAAAGATGATGAAGGGCATGGATTCCAAAAAGAGGAAAATAAAATAGAGCTTTATACAAAAATAGAAAAGTTTTTGAATAAGCACTTATAGACTTGGCAGGCTATATTTTACTCTTAATTAAAGTATAGCCTTTTAATTATGCTTATACTTAAGGCTTATTTTTCATTCTAATTAATATAAAAGCATTGTTTTATATTAAGTATTCCACTTTTTAGTTTGTGGTAAAAAGCAGTTTATATGTTTATACTTGCCTTGAAACTTAAAGGTTAATACCAACAAGCAAGAGAGATATAAATGAAAGAAGTCCGATCTTTTATTAAAACAGCATCATTAACAGAGCTCGAAAAAGCACAACAAATAATTAGTGATGCAATTGCAAAATATACTGAGCAGCTACAAGCTAAACAGGAAGTGTTGGATCTTTTAAAAGAAAAAGGACTTACGTTAGAAGATTTACAAGACACATCAGCAGATAAGCGTACTAAAGTTAAAGCTAAATATCGTATAGAAGTTGATGGTGAAGTTATTGAATGGACTGGCCGTGGCCGACGTCCAAAAGCGTTTGAAGGTGTTGATTTACAAAAGCACTTAGCCTAAAAATATAAAAGAGAAGCCTAGCTTCTCTTTTTATTTTCCTGCCAATAATTCAAAAATAAAGCTGAAAAATTTCAGCCATTATTTGCTAAAATATCCTCATTCAAATCCAATTGTTTTCCTATGAGCTATAAATTAAGACCTTATCAGCAAGAAGCAGTAGAGCGTAGTGTTTTACACTTTAGAGTAACAAACGATCCTGCGGTAATTGTATTACCTACTGGTGCTGGTAAAAGCCTCGTCATAGCTGAACTCGCTCGTATTGCAAAGCAAAAGATTTTGGTACTGGCTCACGTTAAAGAACTTGTAGAGCAGAACTCACAAAAATATAAAAGTTTTGGTTTAGAGGCTAGTATATTTTCAGCAGGTTTAAAAGAAAAATCATTAAACCATCAAGTAACCTTTGCCAGTGTGCAGTCTTTATCGCGTAATTTAAATAAACTAAATGAGCATTATTCTTTACTTATTATAGATGAATGCCACCGAGTAAATGGTGATAAAAAAAGCCAGTACGGTAAAGTTATAAACGCTTTAAAGGAGTATAACCCTCAGTTAAAAGTATTGGGTTTAACGGCTACGCCTTATAGATTAGGAATGGGGTGGATATACCACCATCATTACCATGGTTTTGTTAAAGGCACGAAAGAAAGCCCATTTAGAAGTTGTATATTTGAGTTACCGCTGAGGTATATGATTAAACATAAATACTTAACGCCACCAAATGAAGTTGATGCAGCAATTAGTCATTATGATTTTTCGTCTTTAGAGGCTAATGCGTTTGGGCAATACACTACTGACGATATGAATGCGCTTTTAAAAAAGAGTGAGCGCGCAACGCAAGCTATATTGAAGCAAGTAATAAAATATAGTGAAGAGCGTGAAGGTGTTATGGTCTTTGCGGCTACGGTAATGCACGCCCAAGAGATTTTAAGCTATTTACCTG
Organism: Pseudoalteromonas carrageenovora IAM 12662; assembly: GCF_900239935.1. Classification (NCBI taxonomy): domain Bacteria; kingdom Pseudomonadati; phylum Pseudomonadota; class Gammaproteobacteria; order Alteromonadales; family Pseudoalteromonadaceae; genus Pseudoalteromonas; species Pseudoalteromonas carrageenovora. Next base: position 2,333,673 of record NZ_LT965928.1, on the reverse strand, counting down.
CAGCACAAAGTGCACTAATAACAGGTGATACCCCAAATACTGAACGCGATAAAATTATAAAACAGTTCAAAGCAAAGCAGCTCAAATACTTGGTTAATATATCGGTGTTAACGACTGGGTTTGATGCACCTCATGTCGATTTTATTGCTATTTTAAGGCCTACAGAATCAGTTAGTTTATATCAGCAAATTGTGGGGCGAGGACTCAGGTTATCTGAATCAAAAACGGATTGCTTAGTAATAGATTATGCCGGAAATGGTTTTAATTTATTTCATCCTGAAGTGGGCGATAAAAAAGGCGATAGTGATAACGAGCCTGTCCAAGTGCTTTGCCCTGGTTGCGGATTTGCTAATATATTTTGGGGTAAAACAGACTCAGAAGGTAAAGTAACTGAGCACTTTGGTAGGCGTTGCCAAGGCTTACTAGAAGATGATGCAGGTAGAAAAGAGCAGTGCGATTATCGCTTTAGATTTAAAGAGTGTGAGCAATGCGGTGCACAAAACGATATTGCAGCACGAAAATGCCATGATTGTGGTGCCGTTATGGCAGACCCTGATGATAAACTGCGTAACGCATTAAATTTAAAAGATGCATTGGTACTTAGGTGTAGTGGGTTATCAGTGGTACAACTTAAAGACGATTTAATTAAATTAACGTATTTTGATGAAGATGGCGCAAGTTGCGATGAGATATATAACCTTGCCAGTAAAGGTGGGCAGTTTATCTTTAATAAGCAGTTTGGTAAACGCGTGGGCCATGGACAAACACCGATAGACTTTAAAACGGCAAAACAAGTTATTAAAGCGCAGTTTGACTTAGTCCCTCCCGACTTTGTTATTGCACGAAAAAGTAAAAAATATGGTTGGAAAGTGGCTGATAAACTATTTGACTATAAGGGCAGCTTTAGAAAGGCAAATCAGTTAAGTCGTTAAACTTAACTGATTATAAAACATTAGGCGGCGTCTTCGTCCATTAATCCCCAACCATCACCGTAACCGTTATAGCTGTTAGCAATGCTTTCTAGGTATTGCTCAGCTTGTCCTAGCAATGTGTGCTCTGGCACCATTTGGACATGAGTAATTACTTCCCATACGCCAGTATCTTTGCATTTTTCAACATCAGCGTTTTGAACTAATGCATCAGAGATTATTTCTTTGGCAAACTTTTCTGCATCTGTTTGCTGCTCAAATAAAATGAAAAAATCGATTTGGTGCATTTTGCTTAAATCAACGCCAGCAGCGGCTATTTCGGCTAAAAGTAGGCCGTTATCATCATCAGGGAATTGCATTAAAAACTCATTTAAAATTAATTTTGTATTCGTAGGCACTATTGTAACCAAAATATTGTCTTAACGCGTACAAATTTTAATTAAGCTGATGCTTATTCACAGTTAAATTAACGCGCTAGATTGTCATTAAGTTAATGTGTTGCTCATTATGGCTATGCTAATATGCGCTTAATTGGTCGTTATGTATAAGATATTTAAAGTAAGGATATTTACTTGTTTATTAAGTTTTTACGTTGCATGTGTATTGTGGGAGCCTTAATCTCGGCAAACAGCTATGCAGCAGAAAAAGTCATTGAAGATTACGAAATTAAAGGAATTAGTGGCGATTTAGAAAATAATGTTGCGCTTTACCTTAAGCAATTAATTGGAGAAAAGCCAACTCGCACTCTGCGTCGTTATGCACAAAAACAAGTACAAAACAGTATTAAAGCGCTTGGGTATTACAGCCCAACCGTTGAAGTTGAATACGATAAAGACGATAGCGAGTTAATTGTTAAAGTTGAGCGTGGGCCTGCAACTCGAATAGAGGCAATTAGTATTACCTTAAACGGTGAAGGTAAAAACGATACACAGCTGCAAGCACTAATAAAAAATACTAGCTTAAAGCAGGGTGATGTTTTAAACCACGGTAGGTACGACTCTGCACATAAAAAAATAGAGTCAATGCTTTTAGAGCTTGGCTACTTTGACGCTAAATGGCCTGCAAGAAAGTTAGAAGTGTCGGTGCAAAAAAATAGTGCCGTTATTACGTTTGTGATTAATACCGGAGTACGCTATCAGTTTGGTAATATTGAAATTGCGAGTAATACCCCAGCTGAAAAATACATACGTTCTTTAGCGCCATTTACTCAAGGGCAGCCGTATAAATCAACATATATAGCCGACTATAACCTTGATTTATCAAGTACTCCTTATTTTGCAAGTGTTCGTGTTTATGCCGATATTGCCGCGCGAAAAAATAGCCAGGTACCTATCAAAGTTGATGTCCTGCCCAAACCCGCAAATAGCTATGAAGTTGGGGGGGGGTACAGCACTGATTTAGGTCCAAAAATACGTTTTAAATGGAGCAAGCCCTGGATCACTGAAGATGGCCATTACCTAGAGACGAACTTAAATGTAGCGCAAAAGCAACAAGATATTTCAATGGCTTACACCATTCCTGTTGACGATCCTAATGATGACTTGTGGCGGTTCTCTGTAGGTTACAAATTAGAAGATGAACTCACAAATGATACCTACAGCGAAATACTAACGGGCCAATTACAGCGCCAATGGCTGACCGAAAATAAGTGGGTGCGTACAGCTTTTTTACGCAGAGACCAAGAAACATATCGCATTGGTGATGAGCCTGAAGAAAGTACTGAAATGCTAATGCCTGGTATTAGTTACGCTCGCAAAAAATCAAAAGGCGGGACGACTCCTTATTGGGGAGAGCAGTGGCTAATTTCGGCTGAATTTGGCCTAGATGATGTTCTCTCAAGTACTAATTTAGTAAGAGTACAAATGCAACATGCGTGGCTACGTACCTATTTAGATAAGCATTTGGTGTTTTTAAAAGCAAATGTAGGTGCAATGCTCGTTGATGATCTTGAAAACGTACCTTACTCACTTCGCTTTTACGCCGGTGGTGACCAAAGCGTTCGTGGCTTTGCATACCAATCAATTTCGCCAGAAAATGATGATGGCGACCTCATAGGTGGTAAATACTTACTAACCAGTACAATAGAGTACAACTACCAATTTGCTCAAAATTGGCGCGCGGCTTTATTTGTTGATGGCGGTACGGCTACAAATGACTTTTCAGATGATTTTGAGGTAGGTGCTGGTTTTGGTTTTCGTTATTTAACACCTGTTGGCCCTGTGCGTATAGACCATGCTTGGGGATTAACAAAAGAAAGTAAAAGTACACGCTTGAGTATTACTATAGGGCCAGAAATTTAATGTCAGTATTTAAAAAAATAACAGCCGCCGTTAGTGCTATATTAATCACGCTGCTTATTATCGTTTTTTGTTTATTATTTACCGCCCCGGGTAATCAGTTTATTGCCTACAGTGCAAATAAAGCAGTCGATGGGTTACATATTGAAATTAAAGATGGTCGCTTTATTTACAACGATGCTTTTAATGTTCGTTTTAAGAATAACGGTTTAGATTTTAATGCTCAGCAATTAAAAATAGATTTATTTTGGTGGCAGTGTGATGGTATCTGTATTGATAATTTAAGCGCTAAATCTATAAAATTAACCTTGCCAAAAACAGTTGAGGCACAAGAGGAAACACCCTCTGAGCCCCTAGAAAAAATTACCTTACCCTTTAATGTTTCAATAAAAAATATAGCGGTTAATGATTTTACATTAAACCATCCTAGTGCAGATGTGAGTGTTAATAATTTTAAACTATCAGCTAAAGCTGAAGGTTCAAAGCTCACAGTAAAAAGCTTAAATATCCCTAGTATACTTGTTGCTTTAAAAGAGCAAGAACAACCTATCAAGGCACAAACAGCTCAAAGCAATAAAGTCGCACTTACACAATTACCAGCACTTCCTGATATTGAATTTACATCACCCATTGATTTAGCCATTGAAGCTTTTGATATTGCAAAAGTAACAATTGAACAGGGCGAGGCGCAGTATAATATCGAAAACATCTCGCTGCTATTAAGTGTAGAAAACGCAGTTATTAATTTGCAGTCGCTTTCAGCGACATATGATCAGTGGCAGCTTAATACCCAATTAGATGCAGAGCTTGCAGGTAACTTGCCTGTAAAAGGCCAAGTAACTTTGCAAAGTGATTTACATCAAGCAAATTTACAGTTAAATGGTGATTTAGCTGACTTAAATTTAAATTTACAAACGAGTGGGCAATATCCGCTCACGTTAACTGCGAACGCTAATTTAAAGCAAAAAAATTACCCATTTGAACTAAGCGGAAAAATTAACCAATGGCTTATTGATGCACAAAGTAACGAACTTAAAGTTGAAAATGTAAGCCTTAACGCAAATGGTAATGCCGATGACTACCAACTCAATTTGCAGGCAAACAGCCAATTAGGTGCTTATCCGGCTGTTAATTTTAATACTCAGCTAACAGGCGGTTTAACTCAAGCTTCGCTTAAAACATTAAGTATAAAAGCTAACGAAAGTAGCGCGATTATAAAAGCTAATGTTGATTGGCAAAAGGGTATTAAAGCGAGTTTTAACGGCTCGCTTTCAAACCTAAAAGCGCAGTATTTTACAGATGCTGCAACCAGCGATATTTCAGGGCAATTTAAAGGTTCATTTAATGCTGCAGAAGGCTCGTGGCAACTAATAATGGATGATACTAAGTTAAGCGGATTACTAAACGAGGTACCCCTTGAGTTTGCGTCAAACTTTCAGCTAGATGATGCATTAAAAGCAAATATCGATAGCCTTTATTTAAGTAGCGGCACTAATAAATTAGTACTCAGTGGGCAAGTTGATGATACCTGGAAAGTTGACGGTAAAATAACACTTCAAAGTAATGAAGAGGCAAACATGCCATTTATTGCCGACGGCAACGCCGATTTAAAAGTAAGAGGCGAGAGGTTAACACCTTCTGTCGATTTAGCGTTAATACTTGATAGCTTCATTTTTAATGAAATCAATATAAATAAACTTACGGTAAAAGGGCAGTTAGATACAGCAGCTGATTGGCAAACTGACGTATCGTTAAGTGTAGGTTCTGCGCTTGTGGCTGATGAGCAAATTAATAGTGTTAAAATTGATATTAGCGGCGATAAAACAGATCACCAACTTACAGCATCAGTAGATGCCGAACAGGGCAGTGTTGAGCTTGAAGTAAATGGCAAAATTAATAACACTACCTGGAACGGTGAGCTTAGTAATGTAACGCTCAGTGACAAAAAGCTCAGCTTTAGCAACACTAAAAATATTGCTGTTATGTTTAACTCGCAAAACGGTAATTTTGATGTGAGTGCGCACTGTTGGGCTTCTCAGCAAAGCGAGCTTTGTATAGACACGCTTGCCCAAACTAAAGAGCTAGGTCAGTTAAATGCTAAGTTAAATAATTTAGCCCTTGAAGAGCTTAAACACTTTTTGTCAGATAACATTCGCACACGCGGTGATATAACGGGTGACGTTGCCCTTAATTGGCATGCAGGCGCACTTAAAACACTACGTGGCAATATAAACTCTACAGATTTAACGGCTGTATTAACTTCAGAAGAAGACCGCTTTAAATTACCCGTAGAAACACTCAGTATTAGTGCTTTTTCAGACTCTCAAAAAGGTCAGCTCGAAGCTAATTTAGAATCAAGCGTATTAGGCAAAATTAATACACAAATTAATATTGATGACATACAAAATACGCAGGCGCTTAATGGCACTATTAATATTGATAAAATATTACTTTCAGACTTACAACCATTTCTTGAAGCACTCGAGCAATTAAAAGGTGATATTAGCGGTAAGGTAGCACTTGCGGGTACGTTAAAAGACCCACTATTAAATGGTGAGCTTAACGTAAACGATATAAACCTTGAGGGTGAACAGCTTCCTATTGCGCTACAAAAATCTAATATAAATATATTGTTTGATAAAACGACTGCCGCAATAGAGGGCAATTTAAACGATAATCAAGGTGGCAAAATAAAGCTAACAGGTGATGTTGATTGGCAAGGTGAGCAACCTAAAGTAAATGTAAATGTAGCGGGCGAGCAGTTTTTTGTACGCGCACAACAAGGCGTTACATTTAAAATATCGCCAGATTTAAAAATAGGTTTAGCCAATAATGCGCTTAAATTAGCAGGTGAAGTGGTTGTACCTTATGGCCGTATAATGATTGAAGAGCTCCCCGAAGGGGCTGTGCAAGTAAGTGACGACGAAATTATTGTTGATCAACAAACAGAAGCAACTGAAAAAGTACCGTTTGATTACGACATAGACTTAAAAGTGATTGTTAAAAATGACGTAAAGGTAGAGTCGTTCGGATTAGAGTCTAAAGTGGCAGGGGATTTAGCGATTAAAATGAGCCAAGGTGCGCCGATTATTGCCACCGGCGAGCTTAATTTGATTGACGGAACTTATTTAGCGTTTGGCCAAGATTTAATAATAAGTACTGGACAAGTCGGTTTTAGTGGCTCAATTGAGCAACCGTACTTAAATATTAAAGCAATTCGTAACCCTGATAACACCGCAAATGACGTAATTGCTGGGGTGACACTAACAGGCAATGTTGAACAACCAACGCTTAAAGTGTTTTCTGAGCCTGCAATGGATCAAGCGCAAGCATTAGCGTATTTACTAAATGGTCAACCTTTAGGTGACGGGGAGAGTTCCTCTAGTGATGCAATGCTCACCCAATTACTGCTTTCTCAAGGGGTTAGCCGAAGTGAAGGCGTGGTATCAAAAGTAGGTGAAACGTTTGGTCTTTCCGATGTTAGCTTAAGTTCGTCAGGTAGCGGTGATAGCACAAAAGTAGAAATATCAGGCTATGTAGCTCCAAGCTTGCAAGTTAAGTATAGCGTAGGTGTATTTGATTCATTAAGCGAAGTGGCTGTACGGTATCAATTACTCTCGCAATTATATATAGAAATAACCAGTGGATTATACCAAAATGTAGATGTGCTATATAAGTTTGACTGGGATTAAGCCTACACTTTGTATTATAAGGATTATATGAAAGCGTTATATTTAGCTGTGTTAATGACAGCATTAACTGGATGTGCTCAGCACTCCCAAACCACAGCAATAGCCGTTAGTGCAAGTGATGTAATAAAAAATGCTAAGGCACATGAATGGCAAACGGTAAGTACACAAAATATTTTAAAAATAACGCTGCCCACGGGCTCAGCTTATATTAAGCTCAACCCTGAGCTTGCACCTAAACATACCGCACATATAAAAGAGCTAGCACGAGAGGGTTTTTATAAAGACACCAGTGTTTATCGTTTTGTTGAAGGTTTTGTAGCACAAGGCGGCGACAGTTCAGGGAATAAAAAAATACAAACAGCGAATAAAACGGTACCTGCAGAGTTTTATTTAGAAACGACTCAGCCATTTAAAATTACTGAGTTAAAAGGCGATGGTTACGCGCCTGTTACGGGTTTTTTAAATGGTTTTGCAGTAGCGCAAAATCAAACACATACACAAACCTGGCAAGTTCATTGTAATGGTGTATTTGCCATGGCGCGTGATAACGATATAAATAGCGCGAGTACGGAGTTTTTTGTAACCATAGGACAAGGGCCGCGCTACCTCGATAAAAACATTACAGTGTTTGGCCGAGTACTTGAAGGTATGGAGCATTTTAACCGCTTGCAGCGCACACCAACCGATGGTGTTGCATTTAACCCCATAACAAATTTGCAAGTATTGGCTGATGTTAAAAACGATAAAAGTGTATTTAAAGTAATGAAAACAGATTCTGTATCGTTCAAGCAACTCATTGATGCTCGTAAAAACCGAACTGAACCATGGTTTGTGCAGTCTTACAATTATGTGGATGTATGCGCGATGCCTATACCGACTAAGCGTATCGATTAGCTAAAAACCAATATTAAAAAAGGAGCCTAAGCTCCTTTTTTAATATAAATTCAAGATTTACTGACGATTAATCTTAACGGCAAACGGTGTATCATTATAGTGCGTTGAACGGTACGGGTTAATATCTAGTCCACCTCTGCGAGTGTAACGTGCATACACTTCAAGCTCTTTAATGTTTAGTTGCGTGGTTAAGTCGCTATAAATGCGCTCTACACATTGCTCATGAAACTCATTATGCGTTCTGAACGATATTAAATAACGCAGCAGCGATTCGCGACATATTTTCTCGCCTGTGTATCTAATAATAATGCTCGCCCAATCAGGCTGAGAGGTTATTAAACAATTTGATTTAAGTAAGTGGCTATGAAGTGTTTCTGTGACTACAGTGTCACTTTGTGCTTTTAGAGAGTAAGCGTCAATGTCGTAATTATCTATCTCGATGTCTAAATCATCAATACACTCACCAGGAAGCGCAGTGCAAGGCAGGCAATTGTAATCATCAGGGCTGTATAGCGTTACTTTTACAGGGCTATTAACAGCATTCGATAAATCGTCAATTAAATGCTGCTTAACCACTTTATTACTTTCAAAGCGAGTTTGATTAAAGCTATTTAGATAAAGCTTGAATGATTTAGACTCAATAATATGGCTGCTTTGACATTCAAAGGTAAATAAAGCCACTGCAACTTGCGGTTTACCTTTAGCATTTAACCACGAAAGTTCGTAACCTGTCCAAATGTCTTGGCCTTTAAATGGCAGCTCGGCTTCATCAATATTTAAAGCATCACGATTTAGCTTGCGCGCAATAGGGAAAAGCAAGCTTGGCGTATAGTCGTCTACATACTCAGTAGATTGCCCTAATACACTGCCTTTAAGGTCTGGAGAATTGCTGTAATCTGTCATGTTTGCTCTTAAATAGTTACAATGGGAACATTATATCTAATTTAATTGAGTTTCACAGTATGTCTGTAGTATTGCTTTTAGAACACCTTCACCATAAATTTATCGAAAATACCCTTAAAAACACCGCTAAGTATCCACTTATAGTGCATGATGAGCAATGGCCAAGCCCGTGTGAGCTTGGTGAGGTTGATGAGCAAGGCAATATTCAATGGCAAGGCGTACGCCAGCAGCCAGCAGGCTCATTAAACGATTTAGCTAAGGCATTGGAGCTTGAATTTCCAAAAGCGCTTAGTGAGCTTTATGGTCATATGTACGGTGGAAGTATTTTGGCAAGTATTGACGGCCATCAAGTCGAGCTATTACAAGCTTGGAATACTGATGATTTCGACATGCTACAACAAAACATAACTGGTCACGTGTTAATGAAGCGAAAGCTAAAACAACCCGAAACAGTGTTTATTGGCTTAACAGATCAAGACGATTTATTGGTAAGTGTTTTAATTCATACTGGGGAAGTTTGTTTAGAGCATGTTGGCAAAAAAACACATCATGTACTTGCACCAAATATAGAGTCGTTTTTAAAAGCGCTTGAGATTTAAATTATAATTAATAAATCAGCTTAGCGTAATCACTAAGCTGACTTTAAAAACGCATTAGTAGTGGCTACTGAAAATCCCACGACACATTAGACACTAAACCGCACGGCTCACATCTAAAATCAAATAGCCCAAACCAAGGCTCATCTAGTTTCCAATCACTATTACAGCTTGGGCATTTACGTTCAAGTTCAGAGGCTTTATCAACGCCGCCAACACGGTATAAATAATAGTAAACTGGCTTTTTAGTTAAAAAACTTATGCGTTTAGTTATGTCTTTTCCGCGGCGGTATAAATCACTTTGTGTACTCGATATTTCCTCAAGAGCAGGAAACTCACAGCGTGTTGCACCATTAATTTGTATTTGATCGCATGCTTGCCAATCTTCTTGCCACTTAATTAGCGTTTTATAATCGCCATTGGCTATAGCGGGTATATTAAATAGCGGCACGGGTAAAAAGTCATCACCACAATAAAGCGGGCTACAGGTATGCACGTAAGTTGTGTACAAAATATAGCTTGATGGTTCTTTACAGCAATCAGCCCCATTTGAATGAATATCCTGGCCGATAATTTTAACTTTTGGGGCAAGCAAACCTGCACTATTAAGTAGCTCAATACTGTGCTTTACAAACGGACTGTTATTTAGAGGATGCATAGCATCCTCAGTAGGGCACATAACACGGGTGATGAAGTAACCGTCTTTTAACACGGTTGGAAATTCTTCCCCCATTATTTGGCCATTAAAACGCAGGGCATTTACTAAGCGGTTTATTGCTTGTTCGGCTTGTTCTAGGGTGGTGTCTTGGTAGCAATCAAATGTTAAATCAACAACGAACATTTATAGTCTCAAATTATTTTTGCTCTAGCATAGCGAGTAACCTATCAAGCTTTTGCTCAATTCTATCTAGTTGACTAGTTTTAGGTTCGTTATCGCTGGTTTGCTGTGGGTTTTTCATTAAGTTATGAATAGATTCAGGGTTATTTTTATATTGGCTTACTGCAGCAATTATCATTGGCATTGGCACTGATTGAGCTAAGCGGCCTTTTGTGAGCGCAACAGTGGGAGTTTTGCCTTCTTCAAGAAGGACTTTAATTGCATCAAATACAACTGAATTCATTGGGTTATAACTCTTTAATAAATAAATGCGCAGCTAGTAAAGCTGCGCGGGTGCTATGTTAGCAATAAATAGGGGAGGGCACATTAATTAATGTGCCAAATACGATTAGTTACTTTGTCTAATTCTTACATCTAGCTCATCAATTACTTCACTCCACGCGCCATCTTCTTCAAGTGACTCAGCCAAAAAGTGTTGCTGTGCTTCATCCCAAAATGGGGCGTTTTGCAGTAATGTAGTGTCCTCGAGCTCATGGTTGGCAATAAATTCATCTATTTGTTTTTCAGAGTTTGGTAAACCAAGCTGTGCAAATAGGGTGTTTATGTCGTGCTTTGTTGTATCCATAATATAGCTCCATGTAATGATAACAATTTGATTAAATATGCATAATGCTCAGCTAGAGTCGGGGTTGACTAAGTTAAGTAGTTAGCAAATTTAATGTAATCGATATTAAATTCATCCAAAGTTAGAACATAATTATAGGCTTGGCTAGCTAAACTCTGGCTGAATTGACGCTTTTTTTACTTTAGGTATATAGTTAACTTTAGTTTAATGAGTTTTATTGCTCGGCGTATTTAAAATCAATAATAAGAGGAAACACGATGACTGTAGACATACAAACAGACACCTTTAGCGTGCAGTATTTAGCCGCAGAAGACATAAGCATTGCTGCGAGTCTTATTTATCAGGCTTATCATGACGATCCTATGTTGCAAACGTTGCTTAACTATATTGAAAATAACAAATCCGCTTATGAGAAAAAACTTCGTTCTCTTATTAGAGAAGAGCTCAGTACTTTTTGGCAAGAAAAACAGCCTTTGATAGGCTTATACCGTAATGAAAAGTTAAAAGCTGTGGCGTGTGTATTTGAGTCTAATAGTCAACTGCAAGCCCAGCGCTATTGGCATTGGCGTTTAAAACTTATGCTCAGTGCCGGTTTTTTGCAAACTAACCAATTAATAGAAAAAGAAAAAACTATAAGAGATGCATTAAAAGAGCAGGGTAATTATTACTTTTTAGCATTTATAGCTGTAGATCCACACTTTCATGGCCAAGGGCTCGGTCGATATTTATTAAGAGGGTTAAATGACTTAGTAAAATCAAATTTAAATGCAACAGGCATGGCTGTTTTTGTTACACGTAGAGAGCACTCCGAGTTTTTTAAAACCGAGGGATTTAAAGCACTAAAACAACTTACATTTAATAAAATTGAAGGTGATTTGCTGTTTAAATAAGGGTTTAGCTGAATAGTTTGTAAGATTAATTGAATTTTTAGCTATTCATGTGTGAGTAAATACGCCAAAACGGACATTAGACTGTGAGACATATCTTACATTAACGTGAGTGTTAATAGATAAAGGCCTGTGCTAACAGGCCTTTTTTTATTTAAGTTGTTAATATATCTAGCTTATTTTATTTTTGCATATTTATTACACTCATTTATTTTTTGTTAAGTGCTATTACCAAGCCACTTTTGCTTTAAACTTTACTTTGTCAAGACGACATAGCTTAACGATTAAGCTACTGCCAAGGATACGGAATAGGCAACATAGCAGGCGCTAGCAGGAAGCACAAAGGACAAGTTAAAACGGATACAAGGATGAATTAGGAAGTGCAAGAGGCACTTAGTAGCTAGGAGCTACTTTAGGATATTCACGGATGACGCTACAGGAAGTAGCAGGAACGTTAGTTTACGTAGGATGGCCAAGGCGGCAAGAGGAAAATGCAGGATGCATTAAAGTGGCAGGAGCTACTTAAAAGGATTACCACGGATGATGCTACGGTATGTAGCCACGCGTTAGATTACGCAGGTTGACCAGGAAGGTTAAGGATATTGCAGGATGCAATGGGAGGGTAAACAAGGTTGTTTGCTCGTTCAGGGGATGATAATACGGATTTATAGATAAAGGATATCTAGCAGGATGCAGTCCAATTGGGGCGTAACTTTAGTTACGCCTTAGTTTTTTGTGTTAAATTTAGTTTTAAGCATTAAAAAAGCGCTTAAAATACTTTCATATTTTATGCGGCGGAACAACCACACTTTTCAAAAACTCATTTTCCATTATAAGCACACCTTGATAAGCATTCTCACCATCGCTTGAAAATTCAAATATAAATTCACTTTTAATACCTGGCTTACCGTTTTTTAAAAAACCAAAACGGCGCTTAGTGCATGCAACACTCATTAGCTGTACTTGTAATTGATCGCTTTGGCGCTTTGCATGAACGTTCGCTGCTTCAGCAATTTTTCGGTTAAGCCAAAATAAATAAATTACACTACCAATAAGTATGAACGTCCATAAGCTTGCCATTAAGAGAATAACCTTCCAATTGCTCGTGCGAGGGTTTCGCTACGATTTTCTTTTCGTAATAAACCTAATAAATGAGGGCGAATAGTGGGTATTGCAACTAAATCGGCAAACACACTAGGGAACAGCTCCGCTATTTCTTGATGTTGTGCACAATTATCCATAAATATGTGTAACCGCTCTGGATCTTCTAACTGCACAAAACAGCGCCCTGCAATGGTTAAAAGTACGTCCGAATCATTACCAAGTGATGAGCTTAATGCTGCATCAACCAGTTGTGTGCTTAGCCCTTGCGCTTGCCCTTTAGACAATGAGCGCAGTGCAGCGGTTAAAGCTATGGTATCGTTATTTTCAATTGCAGCTTGACCATATGCTAATAAAAGTTCACTCAAAGATGTGGGGATTTCAACATGTTCAAGCATTGCGCTAAGTGGTTGTAATACTTCAAGCGGTAAATGCGCCCACGCTTTTTGTAAGTTGCTTAAATTTGCGTCGTTATCTAGGCGTAGTGCAAAATCTGCAATACCTTGAAGTGCAACACTTTGCCAGTTATCAAACCCAATTTTGCCGCTAAAGTATAATTGTGCGTGTTCGTAATATTGAGAAGCCGGTTGTTTTAATAAAACTTTAAGCTGCGCGTTAAACGCAGCTAATTTATTTGCATTAGGTGTAAAAACATAAGGGTTGTTATCAAGTTTACCATCAGCCTGTTCACCTGTAATTTCAGTGCCTAAGGCCTCAATAACCATATTAGCAAAATGATCGCGGCTTGCACTTACCAGTTTGCTTTGTTCATCAAGTGGAAACTTTAAAAACCACACGTATGGTTCTTTGCTTGCTTTACTATCCCAAAATTGAATAGCAAGCCATGCATGACCCCCAAGAGGGTAAGGGTACGGAGTTTGAGCTTGTTCAATGGTTAAAAACTGTTTTTTATCAAGCTTAGTTATATGTCTGCCAATATCAAAAGCACGCCACTGAGTACCTGCACCGTCTAAAAGTTGGCCTAATGTGGCTACGTGTTCGCTCATTGTATTCTCAACTGTTTTTACTGCTAAATTGCCCTAATTATACGCCATAGCGGGCTGTGTGGGAACAGGGTATAATTGCATTACATATATGAAAGAGGGTGGTTATGTACCAGCAAACCCAAGCTTATTTAAATCAGCTCACTGCTCTTTTAAAAAAGCATCAACTTTGGCAAGCTCAGCCAGTAGCCCCTGAGGCATTAAATTCCAGTGTTCCATTTTGTCACGACACGATGGCGTTTGAACAATGGTTACAATTTGTATTTATAGAAAAAGTTCAGCATTTAGTGACTCATCAGCAACCATTGCCTCGTAATTTTGCAATTGCGCCTATGGCACAAATGACCCTTGTGAATAAAAATGGTAGTAACGAGATTATTGAATTACTAATTCAGCTTGATGCCTTTTTAGGAGAGCCCAATGAGTGAGCGCCCAGAGCCTATTGAATATGGCGAATTGGCTATTTTGTATCAAGATGAGAACTACGTAGCCATAAATAAACCCTCGGGTTTACTAGTGCACCGCTCTTTTTTAGATAAGCACGAAACTCAGTTTGCCATGCAAATGTTACGTGATCAGTTAGGGCAACATGTGTTTCCAGTACATAGGCTAGATAGACCTACGTCGGGTGTGCTGCTATTTGCTTTAAGCTCTGAAGCCGCGCGCGATATGAATCAGTTATTCATTGAAGGTACTATCGCTAAGCGATATTTAGCGCTAGTGCGCGGGTTTGCCCCTGAATCAGTTTTTTTAGACAAACCGCTAAAAGAAGAGCTGGATAAAATAGCTGACAAGTTTGCAGATCAAGATAAAGCGCCACAAGAGGCGCAAACTCAGTTTAATTGTTTGCACCAAGCTGCATTGCCTATTCCTATCGGTAAATACCCAACAGTGCGCTACTCGTTAGTTGAGTGTTTTCCTAAAACGGGGCGTAAGCATCAAATTCGCAGACACTTAAAGCATTTATCGTTACCGATTATAGGTGATGTAAATCACGGCGATAACCAGCACAATCAATTTTTTAGAGAGCATTTTGAGCTAAGACGACTAATGTTATTTGCAACAGAGCTTAGTTTTGTGCACCCTTACACGCATAAACCCATCACAATAAAAGCGCCACTAGGTGAAGACATGCTTAAAATATGTCAGCAACTAGGTTGGCCAGATCAAGAAAAGGATTATTAATGTCACATATTAGTATTTTTGTAGGCAGTGTTAATGGCGGCGCAGAGCGTTTGAGCGATGAAGTGGCCAATACTATTGAGCAAGCAGGCCATACTGCAAGCGTTATTAATGAGGCATCTCTTGATGATGTTAAAAATGCATCACATATTTTAATTGTTACTTCAACCACAGGCCAAGGCGATATACCAAGCAATTTAGCGGGGCTGTACTTTGCTATGAATAGCACGTTTCCTATGCTTACCGATAAACCTTTTGGGGTCATTGCTATGGGTGATAGATGCTATGGTGACACCTTTTGTGGTGCTGGTCGCAGCTTTGATGAGCTATTACGCGACTTACAAGCAAAGCCAGTTGGTAATCGCCTAGAAATAGATGCCTGTGAAGATTTTGAGCCATGGCCCGTTACAGAGCCTTGGTTAAAAGCATGGCTAGAAAAACTACCAGCTTAATTTAACCAGAACTCTGGATAATAGACCTATCCCTAGCAGCTATTGACGAGAGAATTAGCCTTGTTTTCACTGAAAATCTCTGGCTAAAGAAAGATAAGTTTAAATATCACTATGATTCAATATGTTAGTAAATGTCTTAACAAGGGCGTGTTGATCTTTGTGGATTGAAATTTGTTCAATCTAGGGGCGATTAAATCGCGGCGCGAGGTTTGTAACCTAGTGGGCTAAGTAAAAAACGAGCAACAAAGAGTTAAACGCCCCTAGAAAGAACCCAGAGGGCAGTGCATGTTTGGTATTTATGCTGCGTAATCGCCTATTTATGGGGAACAACCACACTACATAGGCTCTGCCTTGCCTAAAAACCAAACATACTGCTGCAAATTCGCCCACCAAAGATCAACACGCCCTAGAGTTCAGATTAATTTATTAAATTAAAGTATTAAAAAAGGAGCGCATGCGCTCCTTTTTGCTTTTATAGCTCTATAAATTAGCTACTTCTTACGTCTACTTTAAGCTTTAACTTTTGGCCCGGTTGTAAATACTTTTGGCCGGCTAAGTTATTCCACTTAATAATCTCATTAACCGTTAAATTAAACTTAGAAGCAATACGCGCAAGCGAGTCACCACGGCGTACTTTGTAGGTAATGGTGCGATTAGTACTTGCGGTTGCTTGTGGTTTACTTGCTGATTTATAGACAGTTAGCTTTTGATTTAATCGCAGTACTGAGTTTTTCTTCAGTTTATTCCACGACGCAAGTTCGTCCATTGTTACATCATACTCGCGGCTTATATCCCAAAGTGTATCGCCACTTTTAACCGTGTGCGATAACTTAGTGCGAGTTGCTTTATTTGCTGCTAAACGCATTTGTTTAGGTAAATGTTCACTATTAATTGCACCATCGGTAAGCGGTACTAACAGTTCTTGGCCTACGCGAATAGTGTTTGATTTTAATTTGTTAAGCGAGCGAATTGCACTGCTACTGGTGGTAAACTTTTTAGCAATAACAGAAAGGCTATCGCCACGAGCGACAGTGTACTGTTGCCAGCGTAAGCGATCTTTTACATCAGTAAGTGCAAGTTTTTGGCTAAACTGCTCTGCTTTATCGGTAGGTAATAATAAAAAGTGCGGCCCGTTAGGATCCGTTGCCCAGCGGTTAAAGCCAGGGTTTAACCTGTAAAGCTCAGTAAGCGTCATATCAGCCATATCAGCAGCAAGCGCTAAATCAATCTGTGAGCCTACATCAACCACTTCGACTACTTGTGCATTGATCACCGGTTGCCACTTAACGTTAAAGTCGTCAGCACGCTTTAATAAATCGGCAAGTGCTAATAGCTTAGGTACGTATGCTGTGGTTTCACTTGGTAAATCTAGTGACCAAAAATCGGTTGGTAAATGTTTTTTACGATTCTTTTTAATCGCGCGCATCAAACGCCCTTCGCCTGAGTTATACGCCGCAATAGCGTTTAACCAATCACCTTCAAGGGTTTTATGCAAATATGATAAGTAATCAAGTGCAGCACGTGTCGATTGAACAATGTCGCGACGACCGTCATACCACCAGTTTTGCTTTAAATCAAAACGCTCACCTGTTGCTGGCATAAACTGCCAAATACCTGAAGCGCTTCTATTAGAGTAACCAAATGGGTCAAAAGCACTTTCTACAATAGGGAGTAATGCAATTTCTATTGGCATTTCGCGTTTTTCTACTTCTTCAACAATAAAGTGAAGGTAAGGCTCTGCACGTTTAGAAATACGATCTAAATAAGCTTGATGGCGAGCGTAGTAATTTCGCTCGGTAACAACAGGGCGGTTTTGTGGTACGTCAATAGAAAGCTGGTAACGAATACGTTCCCACACGTCATCAAAAACGGGAGCTTCTTCGTCTTCACTATTAACTTGTTGATATTGTGCGTTTACCATCAATGCATTGTTGATATCGTTAGGGCTTGCGCCTTCAAGCTTTTGGTTTGTTTGAGTAGCGACTTGAGAGTCAGAATCTAAGGTTGTAACCGTTTGACAACCACTTAGCGCAAGCGCCAAGGTAATTAAAAGAGGAGATTTATTCATAAATACCAATACATCGGGTAAAAAACTCGGCGAATACTACCCGTTATGAGTCAACATTGCCACTTAGTGACCACTTTAAACGCGAAGAGAAAATCATGCCCTAATGATAAAGGCATGATTTTAATATAAAATATAGCTAGCTATTAGATTATGCGTTAAAAATTGTCTTTGAACTTTCTCAGACTAGCAAAGTTTTCCCAAGGTTCATTGTTTTTTGTAACCAAAAGGAATTCTTTTGGTAATAATTCAGTAATAGTAGGTAAGTCACTGCGCATAAACGGGTTTATTTTAAGCTCTTGGTTAATAGTGCTTGGTAACGTTATTTCATCTGTACTACGAAGTTCATCTACTTTTTTGCTATATTCGAGTAGCTCAGGGTTACGAGGCTCTACTGCTTTTGCAAACGCTAAGTTAGCCTGAGTATATTCATGAGTGCAATACACCTTACAGCTTTTTGGTAATTCACGCAGTTTATTGAACGAATTCCACATTTGCTCGCTTGTCCCTTCAAATAATCTACCACAGCCACCGCTAAATAAAGTATCGCCAGTAAAAGCGAGTTCGTCGTGGGTATAACAAATATGATCAAGCGTATGCCCAGGCGTGGCTACAATATTAAATGGCACATTAAGTACTTCGATATTATCGCCATCAATTAGAGTATGAGTAATACCATCAAAAGGACTATTGGCGGGGCCGTAAACAGGGATATTTGCAAATTGCTTAACTAGATCAGCTACGCCTCCGGTGTGGTCGCTATGATGATGGGTTATTAAAATGCCAGCTAATGATAAGTTATGTTCAGCTAAATGCGTAATTACAGGCCTTGCGTCACCTGGGTCTACTACCCATGCTTGGTTACTATTATGAGTGGTTAAACACCAAATATAATTATCAGAAAAGGCTTTAATTGCTTTGACTTGCACCATGTTACATTGCTCTATAAAGTGACAGTTAACACATAGTATAACGAGCTCATAAAATGAAACCAGCCCTTAGTTTTCAAGAAGGACCTAAACCGCTGTCATGGCAGCAGTTCCCTCATGGTGACTATTTACGATCTGACATTGAACGCAAAATGGATCAATGGTTACCGCGTATGTTTGGTTATCACATGCTAAAACTAGGTAATTTAAGTGGTGAAATTAATACAAGTGTTAGCACCATTAAGCATCAAGTGTGCGTTGCAGAGCCCGGCCCCTATACAGGTGTTGTGGCCGATATCGACGAATTACCTTTTTACGAGCACAGTGTTGATGCGTGTATTTTAAGCCACTGCTTAGAGTACCATTCAGATCCGCACCATATTTTACGCGAGGCACACCGCACGCTAATACCTGGTGGTTATATTGTTATTACCGGTTTTAACCCATTTAGCTTATGTGGGCTTGCGCAAATGCTGCCGTTTAGTGGTCAAAAACTTCCATGGACAGGGCGGTTTTTTACACCTGCCCGTGTTAAAGATTGGCTTAACTTATTAGGATTTGAAATAGTGAGTGATGAGCGATTTATTTACTCATCGCTAGCAAGAGGTAACAGGTTGTCGCGTTTTGAATTTTGGCGCAGTTTTGCCAAACAATATTTAAAACCTATGGGGAGTGTGTATATGCTGGTGGCACGTAAGCGAGTGGCCCCGCTTACACCTATAAAGCCTAAGTGGCATGCAAGGCCGCAGTTTGCGCCAGTAAAAGGGGCAGGGCTTAGGCAAACCTCAAAGCAGCACTTTAAGCGCTGCGATGAAAAAAATAACAATTAAGGCTGATAACCTACATCTTCAAGTAAATCTTTACTGCCTGCGGCATCGCGAGCTAAATCGTCAACTATTTCGTTGTACTTATGGCCACTATGCCCTTTAACCCACTTCCATGTAACATTATGTTCGCTACAGGCTTTATCTAGACGTTTCCATAAATCTACGTTTTTAACCGGTTTTTTCGCAGAGGTTAACCAACCGCGCTTTTTCCAATTAGCTATCCACGATTCAATGCCTTGCTTAACATATTGGCTATCGGTTGTGAGATTTACCTCGCATTCACGCGTAAGTGATTCTAAGGCTACAATCGCTGCGAGCATTTCCATGCGGTTATTAGTTGTTAATTTATAACCTTGGCTTAATTTTTTTTCGTGACCGTTATAAATCATAAAAATACCATAACCACCAGGGCCCGGATTACCTAAACATGAGCCATCGGTATAAATCTCTACGGTTTTTTGCACTGTTTTACCTTGATATTATGTACAATAAAGTGATTATAGAAAGATACCAGAGTCAGGCTAAATTCGATATGGCACGTAGACAAATAGTTTTAGATACAGAAACCACCGGCATCGACCCTAAACAGGGTCACCGCATTATAGAAATTGGTTGTGTAGAGTTAGTAAACAGGCGCTTAACCGGCAACAATTTTCACGTTTATATAAATCCACAACGTAGTATTGAAGAAGAAGCGATAGATGTTCATGGTATTACCAACGAATTTTTACGTGATAAACCCCTTTACCGTGACATAGCGCAAGAGTTTTTTGACTATATAAAAGGGGCAGAGCTGGTTATTCATAACGCACCGTTCGATGTGGGCCATATGGATAATGAATTTGCGCTGCTTAATCAGGGTTACCCTAATACCCACGATTACTGCCAAGTTCTCGACACCCTTAAAATGGCGCGTGACTTGCATCCTGGTCAAAAGAATAATCTTGATGCTTTGTGTCGTCGCTACGATATAGATAACGCAAAACGAACATTGCACGGCGCTTTACTGGATTCTGAAATTTTAGCCGATGTTTACCTTGCCATGACAGGTGGGCAAACAAAGCTAAACTTAAATCAAAATAAAGACGATGGCAGCGAGCAACAAAAAGGCGGCATAAGACGGTTAAACCCAAATAGGGCACCTTTAGTTGTTTTACGTGCAAACGACGCTGAGCAAAGCGCACACGAAGCACGACTCGATCTTGTCAATAAAGAAGGCGGCCAATGTTTATGGCGCGCTGAATAAGGCTAACCAATGAAAACGATGTATTTTGTTAGTTCGTTATGCGCCGCCAGTTTGTTTGCTGGCAGTGCTTATGGCGTTAAGCAAGTAGAAGTGCTCAAACGTGACGGGCATCAAAATGAAATCCCCTTATTAGAAAATCGTTTTCGTATAGATAGTAAAATTGAAGAAATAACCCTGCTGTTTTTTAGAAAGCCAGGCGCACCGGCTGTTATTTTAGTTAGGCCAGATGGCAGTAAATACTTTGCAACTGAAGCCGTAAGAAACCCCGACCTCGATTGGTTTGACGAGTTAACCTACGATTTGGTTACAATAAAAAATCCTATGGCCGGTCCATGGCAGGTTATTGGCAGTATTTTGCCAAACAGCCGAATTGTAGTGCTTGGTGAAGTATCTTTAGAGGCGCAGCCACTCCCTCCTATGTTATTTAGAGGGGAGACAATTAAAATTACCGGTAAAATTCTTAATGACGGTGAGCCAATAGACGCTGAGCTATTTAGGGATGTAGTAAGCCTTAATGTAGATTTTGTAAGTACCAATAACGAAAACTTTGCTAATTTTGGTTCAGGGGTACAAGAAGTCGCCGAATTTAAAGATGACGGGCGCGGATTTGACGAACGCGCTAAAGATGGCATTTTTACCGGAGAGTTTACGTTAGACTTTCCTGCTGGTGAATGGACGCCAGAGCTTTACGTTGCAACGCCTCTATTACAGCGCCGTATTGTACAAGACACGATAGAAGTGCACGAGCCTCCCTTTTCAACAAACGTTACCCTAGCAGAGCAAGACACTGACGAGCATAAACTGACAATAACGATAGACCCAAGCGTCGTTAAGCCAGAAACCGTCATTATTCAGGGTAAAATTTATTACCCTAATAACGAAGAGCAAATGTTTACCATAGATGCTGCTCCTAATGACTCGCGCCAACTTAACGTTAAAAATTATGATTGGGGTCGATACAGTGTTGAGTTATCTGTTTTTGGCACAAATATAAACGAGCGTGAGTTTATGGCGACGCTACCAACCTATAAATTTGAAATAGAACGTCCTATAGTTGCGGTGCCTGAAATTGATCCGGCAACAATAATTGCGCCTGAGCAAATGAAAGCAAGTGAGCCTGCAGATGAAAAAATAGCCACTTCAACAATTATTAGCTTAATAATAGGCTGTAATATTCTTATTTTATTACTCGGTTGGTTAGCAATTCGTATATTTGTTCAGAAAAAACCAATCAAATTTAAAGTTAAGCTGCCTTTTTTAAATAAAAAGAAAGCAGCTGATGGTGAAGTTACCAACACAGAAAAAAATCAAGTTGGCAAAAATGGTTCAAAAAATGACAAATCAGGTGAAATTTTAAACCTTTCGATGTCAGATGACTAAAAAACCTATAAAAAAACAAAAAAGCCCTTGACGAAATAGGGGCTGGTTCGTATTATTCACGCCGCTGTCAGGGGAGACTCAGACAGCAACGAAAATGCGGAGTGGTAGTTCAGTTGGTTAGAATACCGGCCTGTCACGCCGGGGGTCGCGGGTTCGAGTCCCGTCCACTCCGCCAATTTTCGACAATTTGTAAGTAGATGCTGGAGTGGTAGTTCAGTTGGTTAGAATACCGGCCTGTCACGCCGGGGGTCGCGGGTTCGAGTCCCGTCCACTCCGCCAATAAGAAAAAATAACAGTTTAAATATAC